>JBBSDD010000509.1:0-2686 GCA_038249755.1 Flavobacteriales bacterium
ATGGACCATGGATTATGATTTGGACTCGATTCAGAAGACGATATCTTTTATTTTTGATAATCCAGATGATTATAAATTGAAACAAAATAATGTTCTAAAACTTCAGAAAGAGTTCACTTGGGAATCCGTAGTTCAGAAGATGCTAAACGTTTTGGAAAAGCATTACTTGAAATAACTTAAATGAAAAAAAATGAACGATTTTTAAAGAATTTTATTTTAAAGATAAAATTCCGAAATAGTCAAATTTGCAGGCTGCATAATTTATCCCTGAAATAACTATGAAAGTTTTTATTCTCGCTGACATCAATTCGCCTCATACCCAAAAGTGGGTGCGGGGCTTTATTGGTCAGGGGATTGAAGTATTTGTTTTTAGTTTGGGAAATGCCTCTGAGAATTTTTTTCGTGGTTTGGCTAATCAACCCGTGTTATATTCTGCTTCTATTGCCGTATCCGGAAGGAGCAGTGTGAAGACAAAAATGACCTATTTAAAAGCACTTCCTCTGGTGAAGCGTATTATTCGCACGCATAAACCCGATATTCTTCATGCATTTTATGCTACGAGTTATGGACTGCTCGGCGCGCTAACCGGATTTCAGCCATTTTGTATATCTGTTTGGGGTAGCGACGTATTTTCCTTTCCTTCTAAATCGATTTTTTTCGCAAAAGGCTTGGAGCTTATCTTTTCAAGAGCGATGATTGTATGGTCTACGAGCAAGGCCATGGAAGTGCAGACGCGAAAATTTTTTAAAGGTCCGATCGAAGTAATTCCCTTTGGTATTTCTTTTGCCGACTTTTCCACTGTGCACACTAAAAAAGGGAAGATGATGCGTTTTGCTGTTGTTAAATCCTTGAGCGAAATTTACAATATTCACCTGGTAATAAGTGCTTTCGCAGAATTGGCTGAAGCAAATGAACAATTGGCTGCGGAACTTCACATCGCCGGTGATGGTCACTTGCGAAAAAAACTGGAGAGATTGGCAGGAAAATGGAAGGACAGCAAGATTTTTTTTCATGGCAATATTCCCAATCTAAAGATCCCAAAGTTTCTTGAAAATAAGGATATACTTTTTAATGTTTCCGAATTTGAAAGTTTTGGAGTGAGTGTGATAGAAGCCTCTGCCATGGGCTTGGCTGTTGTCACGTCAAACCGCGGAGGTCTGGTAGAAGTAGTTCAGGATCAGGTGACAGGAGTTATGCTAACACATCTCACGCAGCAATCAGTGCTGGAAGCCATGGTATTCTTCCTCAAAAATCCGCATCTTGCAGAAATTATGGGAAAAGCGGGCAGGGAATTTGTTCTCGAAAATTTCGATTTTAATAAAAACCTGGATCAACAAATTTCGGCATACAAGCAAATATTGAAAAATGAACATTGAAAAAATAGATTTTCGTTCAGCAGTTTATGCCGACTTTGCGGAAGGGAAAAATCTTTTTTTGCAGCCGAAATGGCTAGATTATTTTCAACCGGAAGCTGAATCCTACCTCATTAGAAGGGGGAGAGAATCTATTGCCGCATTTCACCTTTACCGGTACAAAAGTATGGGTGGTACTTATTTGATCTCCGCTCCTTTCGCTCAAAATATTGGATTGCAAATCAACTATTCCTCCCTCAAAAACTACAATTTTCAGTCGGAAACCAAACGGGTGATGCGTGTACTCACGGAATTTTTGACATCTCAGGAAAAAAATTCTTTTCTCGATCTTTCTTTGCCACCCACAATATCTGATATTCAACCTGCACAATGGGCAGGCCTCAAAACATCTGTTAAGTATACTTACCTCTTATCTCTCGATAATTCGGAAACGGAATTACTGGCCGGTATGAGTGCAGAGAGGCGCAAAAATATTCGTCAAAGTGAGAAAAATAATTACGAAATCCGAAAAAATTCAGATCCACTAGATGTTTTGATATTGGTAAGAAAATCCATGCGCAGGGCTGGTGAATTTTTTCATGACAATGTGCTGGAGAATATGTGTGCTGAAAACCATCTTATGGTGGATTGGTTTACGGTATATAAATCCGGAGTGGCTTTGGCCACAGTGATTTTTGCTTCAGATCAGCATACAGCATATTACCTCGCAGGGGGCCACGATGCCACTATGAATGATTCGAATGCAGGTTCTTATGCCATGTGGCTGTCATTATGCGAGGCAAAGAATTCGGGGCGATCAACATTCAATTTCATGGGATCTTCTGTGCCTGCGATCGAACAATACTTTCGCCATTTTGGTGGAAAATTAACACCTTATTTTAAACTGGAACGTTTACCCGCCTCTGTAAAATGGATAAAAAAAATTAAGCGCACCTTCGCAAACTGATGATATGCTTGTTTTAAAAAAATATTCTTCTTTTTTTTATTTTTTCAATAGTGGTAAAGCATTCAATTTTTCTGTTTTGCTCACTTCATTTGCCATTCCAATCGTAGCCAAAGGAATACAATTTCCCATCGCATTGATGTGCATCACCTGGATTTTTGCACCGAAGTGTTCTCTGGCGATTTCATGGAAACCTTTTTTGGTTTTTGCGGGCATTTATTTTTTTCATCTTGTCGGAATGTTGTATACAGAAAATATGCAGCGCGGCACAGCAGATATGGAGCAAAAACTATCCCTTATTCTGTTCCCATTTTTATTTGCGACAGCTCAACCATTGTCTGCCGGGAAAATTCGTGATGCCGCAATTTTA
>JBBSDD010000510.1:0-2682 GCA_038249755.1 Flavobacteriales bacterium
CGATTGCGTCGCGCTTGGCACGCATCTTTTTGAAGGTATTGACCTGGTGGTTTCGGGTATCAATATCGGCGCCAATATCGGCAATTCGGCCTGGCATTCCGGCACCTTGTCGGCCGCGCGGCAGGCATTGCTTTTCGGTGTGCGTGGTATTGCGCTGAGTGTTTCTGTAGACGATACTGAAACTGACTTTGATGTCCTGCGCCCTTTCGTGCAGGCTGCCTTGAAAGAAGTGGTTTACGAAAAAAAACTAAAACTGCTCAATATCAATTTTCCGCGTTATCCGGAAGGGGAAATCGTCTGGACAAATCAATCCGTGCGGCAATACGACGGAAAAGTGATCGCCAATCAAAGTCCTTCCGGACGCGCGCATTACTGGTTTACCGTGATACCAATCGAACCTGAAGAAGAGGGCTCAGACCGCTGGGCAGTGAAAAATGGCAAAACATCTATCACACCGATGACGCTCGACCTCACCGATCATAATTATTTGAATAATCGGAGCAAATAAGATTTTTACAGTACACAGGCTTCCACTTTTACGCATTTGCAATGCTTTGACTGTCAATTGCTCTGTTTTGCAGTATTTACAAAAATTGCAACCAACCGCTTCGCAGCGTTTCACCCACCAAAGCCCAAATGCAATGTTTGCAAATCGTATTTCAATATTCAGCAATCAATGATTCATAGGGTATCTTTAACTTCTCATGAAGGTTCCTGATCATTTTGAGCGTTAGTTTTCTTTTGCGACTAAAAATCTCCGACACCCTGCTCTTGTACCCAATAATTTCAGCTAAATCATTATTGTTCATACCCATTTGTTCCATTCTGAACTTAATCGCCTCAATAGGATCCGGAGCATCAATTGGATAGTGATCATCTTCATACTTTTCAATCAGTATAGATATGATTTCAGCTTCGTCGCCCTCTTTCGACTCCGTGGGAGCATGGAATATCTTTTCAAGTCTCTTCAGGGCTTGATTATAGTCCTGTTCGGTTTTTATAACTTTAATATTCATAGGTTCAAATTTTATCCGCGTCAATTTTATCGTAATTATTATGCGTTCCAATGAACCGAATAAACATCCATTGTCTAACATAATTTATATCCACAATCAATCTGTATTTATTTCCACAAATATTAAATACGACCCGTCCACTCTTCAAAATACTCGCCGTTGCATACTCAGCCTTGATATCAACAGGATTTTTCCAGTTTGCCTTGGATGCTTCCTTGAACCACGTTTTTAATTGTTCCTCCGAATCAACATGCCTTTGCCAGAAGTCCCGAAGTATCTTTTTAGCAATTACCCTCATCAATTATCAATGTCTATCCACAAAGATATAAATAAGTTACCAAAACGGTAAATATTAAATGTCGCAGAGCACTTAAGAAAGTAAATTCCTCTACAGAACAACTATCACCCCTCCCAATCCATTACCTCATCCAGCGTTGCCACTGTCACCGCATGGTAGTTTCCGCGTGATTTGGCATATACACCTTTGGCCCATTCCACCCTGTCTGGTCTTGCCGCAAGGGCTTCGTAGAGCGGCTGCACAAATTTGCGGCGTCCCACACGTTCCAGAAATGATTCCAAAGCCGGAAAAGCGGGCTCATAATCGTTTGCAATGGCTATGAGAAACCAGGCGGTGGCGATCTCACTGTTGCCTGTTTGCGTTAGCTTAAACTGATTGTCGAGTGCTGTCAATTGTTCCCCGCGCAGACCCGCTGGCAGCTTTCGCAAAAAATGCAACCATTCGTGGGTAGACCACTGGGCGCCGGGAAGCGCGGCAGCCGACATTTTGCCCTGAACCCAAGCTGATCGGGCGAGATCGACCGCATCAAAAAGACTGGATGAAGCCCGGGGATGATTTGCCGGAAGGCCGGGTTTAAAAATCCAGCTTTCAATGTCGGGCCTTGTTTCCATTTCGCTGAGCAGATTGGTTTCAAGGTAATCGATAAACTTGTCGGTGGTCATGGTCTGGAAGGCAAAAGTTGCGAAGTATTCCTTCAAAAATGCGTCAAACCTTTCGCGGCCAACCAGCTCTTCCAGCCAGCGGAGAAATAAATATCCTTTTTCATATGCGATGTCGGTCATTCCATCATCGGGGTCGCGGCCATCGAGTGCCAGCTTGAGGTGTGTATCGGGGCTGTTGGCACCCAGCCTGTCGATGGTGTGTTGCACATCCTGATAACCCAGCACATTAAGCATCTCAGCGTATTCTCGTCCGTATAGCGATTCCATAATGCGCTTTTCGAAATAAACGGTAAAACCTTCATTCAGCCAGAAATCGTCCCAGGTGGCATTGGTCACCAGATTGCCACTCCAGCTGTGCGCGAGTTCATGCGCCACCAAGGAAGTAAGCGAGCGGTCGCCGGCAATAATGGTCGGTGTGGCAAATGTGAGCCGTGGGTTTTCCATTCCGCCGAAAGGGAAACTCGGCGGTAAAACAAGCAGATCGTAACGCTCCCAGGCATACGGACCATAAAGTTCCTCGGCGGCAATCAGCATTTTTTCCACATCGGCAAATTCATAGGCAGCTTTTGCCAACATGCCGGGCTCCGCATACACACCCGTGCGCTCGCCAAGCGACTCAAAAGCCAGATCGCCCACGGCGAGGGCCATCAGATAGGGTGTGATGGGTTGGTGCATGTCGAAATGGTAAATTGAAGAATCGTTTTTC
>JBBSDD010000511.1:0-2679 GCA_038249755.1 Flavobacteriales bacterium
ACTAGTTGTTCTATCTAGCCGCGAGGTACTATTACGCTGTTTGGGCCAGGAGCTTCCCGTCAGTTGACAATTCCCAGTTCAATGATACAGCCCATTTTGATATACCGGGAAGTTCACCTCCTGAAATATTCTTGAACATATCACCACTGGTTTCTTCCAATGGTGGAGGTGAATTGGTAAATTCAACATAGACACCATCTGTGTATGTTAATGATCCATAGAATCGGAGATATTTATATACCCAAATGCTTACGACCAATTCTACACCACGCACGTGCCCTTGTTCTGCATTTGCGAGGTAGTCTCGATCAACTGCCAGGTCTGGTGTTTGAATCAGTGTCTGAAAAGTTCTATAAAGTTAAAAGACTATTTGACGATGAGTGACACTTTTTTTAAAAAATGACATGAACACGTATGTTCAATCAGGGTATGTCAATAAACAGAAGTGGCTGAGCCAGCCTGTACGGACTCTTTTTGGTCGAAAGTTTAATAGCAAGTTGCCAGGCCAGCCTGAAGGCAAGGTCCTTAGATACAACCGAAGGAAGGGGCGCACGCACTTTCGACCAAAGGAAATGCGTATGAGAGCAAACCAGGGAGTTCTGCGGCGGGATGACTATTTACAAAAGTTGTGCAACCCTGATATTGGATGAAATGGACAAACACTAATTATTGATTTATCTGCAAACTGTCTGCTTGCTCAAAATGACTAATGGCGCTCACCGGACAAATATCTTCACACTTCATACACGCGATCACACAAGGAGTTTTCACCGCAATGGTATCAAAATCGCTTATAAAACCTGCATCGTGGGGACAAACCGCTATACAAGCCCCACAATTAATGCAGCCATTCCATCCAATTTCAAATATTACAGGTTTTCTCATTATACTTTTTTATAAATACTTTCCGGGCCAAAATAATTACTCATTGTGGCAAAAAGTTTTTCATCCTGCGCTGCAATATCGCGTTCGCCGAAAATTTCTTTTTTCACTTTGTATAAATTCCACATGTGATTTCCAATGGTCTCAAGCCAGTTTTCCTGGTAAATGGCCATATTTTCCGCGATGTGGTTTTTTCCGGAATTTAAATGTTTAATCAAAAACTTTCCTGCTACAGTGCCTCCGCTTAGCGCCGTGTGGAGTCCGCCACCTGTAATGGGGTTCACATGTCGGGCCGCATCGCCTACCAGGATCATATTGTCAGCAAATTGTTGTTTTAACGGAGCAGCAAGGGGGACACCGCCTCCCTGAAATTCCAGAATTTTAACTTTTTTAAACCGATCAGATAAAAATGAATTTTTCAAAAACTGATCCAAATGCCATTTCGCGTTTTGCGGGGTATATGGTGTGATGACGCCCAAACCTATTTCCGCGTATCCGTGCCCTTTCGGAAAAACCCAGGCATAACCACCGGGAGCTGTGTGATGACCAGTAATTATTTCCAACAGGCCATTTGTTTCTACACCATCCACAATTATTTGCAGGCAACTGGCCAATTCTGTCATGCGGATATGCGTGCGGATTCCCGCCCATTTGCCCACCTGCGAACGCACCCCATCTGCACCAACAATGATTTTGGTGAGAATTGTTTTTTTTTCATTAAAGTGATTGACCGACACCAAAACTTCACCTCCGATCTTTTCGTAACCGATGGCCTCCGCCTTGAGCCATGCTTCGGCACCCGCATTTTCAGCTTTTGTGAGCAGGTAGCGGTCAAACCTTCTTCTGTCTACCACATAACCCAATGGTTTTTTATCTGCCGAAGTTCCATACGTATCTGGCTTTATTTTTCTGTAATCAATCGTTTCATCTCTACCATTTCCATCCATGACACGAAAACCATACACAGGTTCATGAATAAACTCCGGATCGGGCTCCACCTCGTTTTCAACAAGCGCATGCCGGCTGATGGCACCACTGCATTGGATAGGTGCTCCAAGCTCCTGTCTTTTCTCCAGTATCAGTGCAGAAAATCCTGCTTTGGCGACCAGCCGCGCCACCATGCTCCCTGCTGGTCCCGCTCCCACAATTACGACGTCCGTTTTTTTCAATTGATTATCATTTTCTGATCTTCTGTAAAAACAACCCACATATATCTCACTTGTTTTCCAGGTACTTCAAATTATCAATTTGATCATCCCCCATATAGAATTCCGGGCCAATTTCCATGCCTTTTTTTTTCTGGCCATTTTGCGGAAGCTAAACCCGGATGAAAATAAATTTGCATATCATAAATTTTTACCACTAAATTTGCATCTGGTATTCAAATCAAAAAGTGATCAACAAAATTTCTCATATCATAACTATCGTCTCTTTCATGTGTTGTTGCATGATGTGTATGTGCTGTTGCATGTGCTAAAGCTGCGTAGATCCACTGACGAATCACTTCTCAAGACCTCCACCCGCTGAAGCCCCAACAGTTTCAGATGGGATTTTCACGTTATTTTCACTTCAATTTCAATCTAAATCAAAAACAAAAAATGCCATGAGCGAACAATCGAAAAATTACAGATTTGAAACCCTCCAATTGCACGCAGGTCAGGAAGTAGGGAAGGACACCAAATCCAGGGCTGTGCCAATTTACCAAACCACGAGTTATGTTTTTGATAACAGCGCACATGCGGCCAATTTATTTGGTCTGAAGGAATTCGGCAATATTTACACGCGCATCATGAACCC
>JBBSDD010000512.1:0-2675 GCA_038249755.1 Flavobacteriales bacterium
GATCTTATATCCTGCAGGGGAGCGGTGTATAGCCAGCGGAGTGGGGAATCCAGGACGAAGTCACCATCTGCAATCCTTAAATCAATGAATTCGCGTGTGCCTGCATGTATAACAAAACGCTGAAATAGCAGCAGCAACGCAGGATGTAGTCGCAAGGGGCATTCCCAATTCTTCTTATGCATTCAATGGATTGCGCGCAGCGCGACCTTTTGTTATTTTATACCACCAAGGGAGACATTTTATTTTAGGAAGCAGTTTTTCAATGCGAATTATATGTGAAAAGGATCTGATAAACCCGATACGCCTGATAATGCATATTTTAAAATGTAAACATCTTACTTAACCCAAGTTTCGCACATCACATATTTTTATCAGGGACGGGACTTGAGCTATTAAATTTTCAACACTGCCCTGGCATTGGTCCTTTCGACCCTGCCAGTGGCTAAGAAGGAAAAGCATACATCAAACCATTCATTCAAATCACTGGATTACTCCCCGCCGAGGTAAAGCTTTCTTCTTTTCAAATGTCGTGCGCTGGCGGTAAAACCAAGACCCCGTTACGGCCCTTCGGGCCTACGAAGAACTCACCACTCCGTGGCTCCTGGGAGGTTTTCACAACCGAAGAACGCACAAGTGACGTGCGAAACTTGAGTCACTTAATAATTGGAAAGCACGATCCATTATAACTGTGTAAGAACTGAAAAAACACAGCATGATTTTCTCCAAATTAGCCATGTCACACAAGGGTAACATGGGAAACAGGTGTAAAGAAAAAACCATGTTTTACTTGCAATTCAATTTCTTAGAAAGCAAGAATCACAACTTCTCTAAACTTACCGCGTCATTTCATGTTCATTGGTAACTTTGTAAGAGAAATGGATACTGCAATCCATTGATGCTGTAATATCAATTATATGGCCAACCCGAAAATAGAACCCCGCAAACTAGAAGTCGTGGCACAATTGTGCGGTTATGTAGATGATCTGGTGGATACCAAGATGCTCAAGCCAGACACCTGCTGGCAACCCTCCGATTTTCTGCCTGACTTTAGCAATGAATCTTACATTGAAGAATTGAAAGAATTGCGCGAACGCGCTTCTAATATTCCCAATACTGTGATTATTTCCCTTGTGGGAAATATGATTACCGAAGAGGCTTTACCGAGTTACCAAACCTGGTTTAACCTCCTCGAAGGCATGAATCCGGACCGAAATGTGGCGAGCGATCACGCCTGGGCGCGCTGGTCGCGTGCGTGGACGGCAGAAGAAAACCGCCATGGCGACCTGTTGAACAAGTATCTCTTCCTTACCGGAAGGGTAGATATGAAAGCTGTTGAGCAAACCATTCACCGGTTAATCCACAATGGCGTAGACAACCTCACCGAAGCCGACCCGTACAACGGGATTATTTATACCTCTTTCCAGGAAAGGGCTACGAAAATTTCGCACGTAAATACAGGCAAACTTGCAGATAAGGCCGGCGATAGCGTACTCTCAAAAATATGCAAAATCATTGCCGGAGACGAAGCCCGCCATGAAAATGCCTACAAAGGTATGATGCAAAAAATATTTGAACTCGACCCAAGCGGTGCCATGGAGTCTTTTGGCAAAATGATGCGCACGAATATCGTAATGCCCGCGCGACTGATGGGTGAACAACAAAAATTAAATTTGTTCGACACCTTCTCGGCCATCACACAAAACATCGGAATATATACAGCCCATGATTACGCCAGCATTATTAAACATCTGGTAGACTACTGGTCGGTGGAACACCTGTCTGGACTGAGCGCTGAAGCCAACAAGGTTCAGGACTATCTGTGCGGTCTTCCGGATCGGTTTAAGAAACTCGCGGAAAGGGTGAAACAAATGTCATCAGAACCTGAATTGATCTGGATATAGGTGGAATGAGGAATTGGAAGTGGGTACAAAGTATGAAGTATTAAGTACCAAGAGAAAACCAACCGAAGAGAACTTAGTTTCCCATTCTCTCACTATATCAACACATCATCAAATCAACAAAGCTGCTTGCAGCTCTTCATGTTCTTCACCGGCTGCCTGCAGCTCCTAAAAACACCCAACCTTCATTTTCTTAATTCCTTCATTTTCTCCATGTTAAAAACCGTTGCTGCCTGCCCGCAGGCAGGCGGGCAAAGCAGCGACCCCAGCTTCGGGGCGGAAGAGCCCACTGGAATGAGCACTAAAAAAAAGGCCGCAAATCCCGGGCTTATTCATTTATCACTTCGTCGAATCACTGCGCGATCATCAGCACAGGATTTTCCATGTATTTTTTAAACGTTTGCAGGAATGCGGAACCTATGGCGCCATCCACTACGCGGTGGTCGCATGAGAGGGTCACTTTCATTGTGTTGCCTACCACAATAACACCATTTTTCACCACGGGTTTTTCCACAATGGTTCCCACGGCCAGTATGCAGGCGTCGGGGGTATTGATGATGGCTGTAAACTCTTCGATGCCAAACATGCCGAGGTTTGAAATAGTAAATGTGCTTCCTTCCCAGTCGCTTGGTTGGAGTTTTTTGCTGCGGGCCTTTTCAGCATATACTTTCACTTCTCCGTTGATCGCCACCAACGATTTTGTATCGGCAAAACGCACCACGGGTACAAGCAGTCCTTCATCCACGGCCACTGCCACACCTATGTGCACATGGTCGC
>JBBSDD010000513.1:0-2669 GCA_038249755.1 Flavobacteriales bacterium
AATTGGTGGCCAAAGCAAAATCGCTCGGTATGCCAGCCGTGGCCATGGTCGACCATGGCAACATGATGGCTGCGTTTCACTTCGTCCGCGATGCCCTCAAGGCAGATTTGACGCCTATTCTTGGTTGCGAATTTAATCTCTGCGGACTGCGTGGTGACAAGTCGCGTCAGGACAATGGCGCCCAGACAGTGCTTATCGCAAAAAACAAGGCCGGGTATCACAACCTCGCCAAACTCGCCAGTATCGCTTACACCGAAGGTTTTTACTACATCCCCCGTATCGATAAGGAAGTGCTGCTGCGCTACAAGGGCGACCTGATTGCCACGACGGGTGGTCTTTGGGGTGAAATACCGAACCTCATTCTCAATGTAGGTGAAACCCAGGCTGAAGAAGCTTTCCGCTGGTGGCATGCCGAATTTGGTGAAGATTTTTACGTGGAGCTCAACCGACATGGCATACCCGAAGAAGACATCGTAAACGAAACCCTGCTTCGATTTGCCGAAAAATATGGGGTGAAATATTTTGCATCAAACAACACCTATTACACCGAAAAATCAGACGCAAAAACCCACGACATCCTGCTCTGCGTGCGCGATGCCGAGTCGGTGCACAAACCAAAAAAATACGTCGGCAAACGCGGGCGCGAGTACCGTTTCGGTTTCCCAAACGATGAGTTTTACTTCAAGTCGGGCGATGAGATGAAGCAGGTCTTTGCCGACTTGCCCGACGCCATCGCCACTGTAGGTGAAATAATCGGAAAAATCGAGCGATACCAATTGGCGCGGGAGGTGCTGCTGCCCAATTTTGCCATTCCCGAAGAATTTCTCGTAGAGGAAGACAAAACGGATAGCGGCAAACGCGGTGAAAACGCTTATCTCCGCCACCTCACTTACGAAGGCGCGAAAAAGCGCTATCCCGAATTGACAGATGAGATTCGCGACCGAATCGACTTCGAACTCCAAACGATTGCCAAAACGGGTTATCCTGGTTATTTCCTCATTGTGCAGGATTTTTGCCAGGTAGCCCGCGATCGAGGCGTATGGGTGGGGCCGGGAAGGGGCTCGGCAGCGGGTTCGGCGGTGGCGTATTGCACCGGAATCACCAATGTCGATCCGATCAAGTACGACCTGCTTTTTGAGCGTTTTCTCAATCCGGACCGGGTATCGCTCCCCGATATCGACATCGACTTTGATGACGAAGGCCGCCAAAAAGTAATCGATTATGTGATTGATAAATACGGCGCCAATCAGGTGGCCCAGATCGTCACGTACGGCACGATGGCGGCCAAGTCGTCGGTGCGGGATGCGGGCCGCGTCATGGAGTTGTCCCTTTCAGATACCGACCGGATCGCGCGGTTGGTGCCACCGGAAAAGTTGAAAAAACTTTTCGCCATGGACGAAAAAACGCTGAAAGAATCATTTCGTGACAACGTGTACCTGGGCGCCAAAGAATTGATCGCTCTGGCCAATTCCAGTGGGCTCGAAGCCGATGTGGTCAATCAGGCACGGGCGATGGAAGGCAGTGTGCGCAATACCGGCATCCACGCCTGTGGGGTGATCATCACACCCAGCGACATCACTGATTATGTGCCTGTGGCGCTCGCCAAGGACAGTGAGATGTGGTGCACCCAATTTGACAATTCCGTGGTGGAGTATGCGGGGCTGCTCAAGATGGACTTCCTCGGCCTGAAAACGCTTACCCTCATCAAAGACGCCATCGCCATTGTGAAGCAGCGGTATGGCGTGGAGATCGACCCGGACACCATTCCGCTCGACAATGAAGAGACCTACAAGCTCTTCCAACGCGGCGAAACTGTCGGTATTTTTCAGTATGAAAGTCCTGGGATGCAGGCGCATATGAAGGATCTCAAACCGACATCTTTCGACGACCTGATCGCCATGAACGCCCTCTACCGACCAGGCCCGATCGAGTACATTCCGAGTTTTATCCGGCGCAAACACGGGGAGGAGCCAATCATTTACGACATTCCGGCATCCGAAGAGTTTCTCAAAGAGACGTACGGTATCACCGTTTATCAGGAGCAGGTCATGCTGCTTTCGCAAAAACTGGCAGGTTTTACCAAGGGTGAGGCCGACGTGCTGAGAAAGGCCATGGGCAAGAAGATTTTCGCCCTGCTGGATACCCTGAAACCGAAATTTCTCGATGGCTGTGAAGCCAATGGGCACGACAGGAAAGTGGCTGAAAAAGTCTGGAAAGACTGGGAGGCCTTCGCTTCCTACGCTTTCAATAAGTCGCACTCCACATGTTACGCGCTGATCGCTTTTCAAACTGCGTATATCAAAGCCAATTATCCAGCTGCGTATATGGCCTCGGTATTGAGCAACAACATGAACGATATCAAGCAGGTGACCTTCTTTATGGAGGAATGCCGGCGCATGGCCACACCGGTGTTGGGTCCGGATGTGAATGAATCCAATTTGAAATTTACGGTAAACGACAAGGACCAGATTCGCTTTGGGTTGGGCGCCATCAAAGGGGTGGGGGAGAATGCGGTAAAATCAATTGTGAACGAACGCGAAAAAAACGGACCCTACAAAGACGTTTATGATTTTGTGCGTCGGGTCGACTTGCGTCAAAACAACAAGCGGGCGATGGAAAACCTCGTTCTGGCCGGTGCTTTTGACTGTTTTGAAGGCATACACCGGGCA
>JBBSDD010000514.1:0-2655 GCA_038249755.1 Flavobacteriales bacterium
ATATGTAATAGCCGACATGATCACAGGTTATGGAGTGGCCATGAGCGTATTGCACTATTATACATTGGCAGGTATGACTTTTAAAGGAAAACGCGCCATTATACAAGGCTGGGGCAATGTAGGCGCAGCAGCAGCTTATTACCTTTCACAAGCTGGTGTAAAAGTGGTAGGAATAATAGATCGCGCTGGGGGAATCATGCATCCGGAAGGTTTAAGCAAACAGGACGTACGCAGCCTATTTCTTAAAAAAGAAGGCAACAAACTATCCGCTCAGAATCTTTTAACTTTTGAAGAAATAAATGAAACCATTTGGGATTTGGAAGCGGAAATATTTCTTCCCTGTGCTGCTTCCCGTTTGGTAGAAAAAACCCAAATAGACCGTTTGACGCTTGCTGGCCTCGAATTGATCGCCTGCGGTGCGAATGTTCCATTTGCCGATAAGGAAATTTTCTTCGGACCCATTATGGAATATGCAGACGAACGCGTGAGCATCGTTCCTGATTTTATTGCCAACCTTGGAATGGCCCGTGTGTTTGCTTATTGTATGGGCAAAAATGTCGAAATGAGTGATGAGGCCATCTTCAGTGATACTTCTGAAACCATTCGCAAGGCTTTGACCGTAATTTTTGAAAAAAATTCAACCAAATTAAACATGGCCGGAACGGGTTTTGAAATTGCCCTTTCACAATTGATATAGATATGGGAATAGCTATTGTTGTCATTTTTGTTCTTGGTTACCTGGCCATTGCGTTTGAACATCCACTCAAAATTGACAAAGCAGCTTCGGCACTCATACTCGGTGTGGGCTGCTGGGCGCTTTATGTATTGGGTGTAAGCGCGGCTCCGGAAGGTTTGCAAGATCGTTTTGTGATATTTCTTGCCGAAAACACCGACCTTGAAATTGGAGAACAACTCCCCATATTTTTAGAACATCGCCTTCTTCATCGCCTGAGTGAAATAGCCAGTATTCTTTTTTTCCTGCTTGGTGCCATGGCAATCGTAGAATTGGTGGATGTGCATCAGGGATTTCGGGTCATAACGGACAAAATCACCACCACAAATAAGATCAAACTATTGTGGATACTGGCCATATTGACATTTTTCCTGAGCGCAGTACTTGACAATCTCACCACAACCATCGTCATGGTTTCGCTGTTGCGAAAATTGATAGAAGACAAAAAAACGAGGTGGTTTTTTGTAGGCTTTATGGTCATTGCAGCCAATGCAGGTGGCGCCTGGTCGCCCATTGGCGACGTGACCACCACCATGCTATGGATCAAAAAACAATTGCCGGAAGCGGCAATCATCATAAAGGAATTATTCGTGCCAAGTATAGTTACCATTCTGGTCCCTCTTTTCATACTCTCATTTACCTTTAAGGGAAAAATCCAGCGACCAACGCACCATCTAACTGATGCGCACACTGACCTCGAGGTCTCACCAAAAGAGCGCAATTCAATGTTTTATCTGGGAATCGGCGGATTGTTATTCGTCCCGGTTTTTAAAACCATTACGCATTTGCCACCCTTTATGGGAATGATGTTTAGCTTGGGTATTCTGTGGGTAATTTCAGAATTAATGCACCGCAGTAAGCCCTATGAAATTCGACGTGAACTTTCGGTCCTTGGTGTTTTAAAGAAAGTTGATACGGGGTCGGTTTTGTTTTTCCTCGGTATCCTTTTGGGTGTGTCTGCATTGCAGGATGTGGGAATTCTGGCCCATGTCGCAACTTTTCTCGATAAATCGATAGGCAATATTTATGCGATCAATCTGGCCATCGGAATGCTCTCCGCAATTGTTGATAATGTGCCCTTGGTGGCAGCAGCACAAGGTATGTACGATATTGAAATCACTGGTCCTTATGCCAAAAGTGGTGATTTCTGGCTCTTTCTGGCCTATTGCGCGGGCACGGGTGGAAGTGCGCTCATCATAGGATCAGCAGCTGGTGTTGCAGCTATGGGCCTCGAGCGAATCGACTTTATCTGGTACCTCAAGAAGATGTCATGGCTGGCAGTGGTTGGATATGTTTCCGGTGCCGCAGTATTCATACTCCAACGTTTATAATTTCTTTTCATCACCTGCGTTTACTACGCAAACTTGCATTAACCTTGTGTTCATGAAGACACCCCTTTTCCTGCAAATAAATCCCGGCTCATCTGCTGATACACTTGCGTCCGAAGCCATCACAGAAGAAACCATATCGATGTGGCAACTTATCGTCGATGGCGGTTGGTATATCATGGTACCACTGGCAATCCTGTCTATTGTAGCTGTATATATTTTTGTGGAGCGGTGGTTGGCCATCAACAAAGCGTCCAAAGAAGATAAAGATTTCATGAACCGGATTCGCGACTACGTAAGTGATGGAAAGCTGGAAGCTGCCCGCAGCTTATGCACCACCACTGGCACGCCAATAGCCCGAATGATCGACAAAGGAGTTTCGCGCATTGGAAAACCGATGGATGATGTCAGCGCATCTATTGAAAACGTAGGCAAACTCGAAGTGTATAAACTGGAAAAAGGCCTGCCCACCCTTGCCACGGTAGCAGGTGCTGCACCGATGATCGGGTTTTTGGGTACGGTAATCGGGATGATTTTTACATTTCACGCGATGAAAATATCCGGAGCCGGGGTTGAAATTGATGCCCTATCAGG
>JBBSDD010000515.1:0-2647 GCA_038249755.1 Flavobacteriales bacterium
ATCGCAGAAGCTGTGGTGGCCATGGAATTCCGGGCCAGTGCGGAAGACATCTCCCGCATCAGCCATGCCCATCCCACTTACGCAGAAGCGGTAAAAGAGGCTGCTTTGGCGGCTACTGCAAATCGTCCATTACATATTTAATTTCTTTTTCACAGAGCCGCCTTCAACATCAGCCGGACTTTTATTGTTTCCAAGCTATGAAAACGAAAACGGGCGTTTTGCTCATTAATTTAGGAACACCGGACAGTCCCGGCGTTGGAGATGTAAGGAAATACTTGTCCGAATTTTTGAACGATCCCAGGGTCATCGACGTTCCGTGGCTGCTGCGAAAAATCCTTGTCAACCTCATCATCGTGCCTTTTCGCGCACCCAAATCGGCCAAAATCTACAAGGAGTTGTTTGAAAAAAGTGGCGGTCAGTCCCCACTGCTCGTTTACGGCGAACTCCTGAAAAAACACATGGAAGACCGCCTTTCTGCTGAGAATGTCACCGTAGAACTCGCCATGCGATACGGCAAACCGAGCCTGAATGAAGTATGCGCCAGAATGGAAAAAGCGGGCTATGACAAAGTCATCGTTTTGCCGCTCTTCCCCCAGTACGCTTCGGCAAGTACGGGTTCGGCTTTGGAAAAAGCGATGCGCCTGATGAAGGATTGGTACGTAATTCCGGAAATCCAGTTTATCAGTCAGTATTGGGATCATCCGGGATATATCGATACCGTGGTAGACCGCGCCGCAAGGTACAATTGGAAAGAATACGACCATGTCTTGTTTTCGTATCACGGCCTTCCTGTGCGGCAGGTCGATAAAGTATACGAAGACCGACGTTGTGAGAACCACGATTGTGAATCGGAGATCAATGACGAAAACCGCTGGTGCTACAAAGCAACCTGCTATGCCACCACCCGATTGGTGGCTGCGAAGATGGGAATGACCGAATCCGATTACACTGTCTGTTTTCAATCGCGGCTGGACAAAAAGTGGCTCGAGCCATTTTCTGATAAGGTGGTGGAAGCCTGGGGTAAAAAAGGCGCCAAACGACTGCTGGTTTTTTCTCCGGCTTTTGTAGCCGATTGCCTCGAAACGACCATTGAAATCGGCACGGAATATCAAGAAATTTTTGAAAGTCATGGCGGTGAGCATGTTCAACTTGTCGAAAGCCTCAATGACCATCCGAAATGGATCGATACCGTGGAGGATTTGATTCGTGCGAAAATGTGAACGCACAAATGATTTCCTTTACTTTGCCAAAAATGCCTTTGTGACCCAACCTGCTGAGTCGAAAACCTACCTGAATATGCTCGAATCTCTGGCAGCGTGGGCTATGGCGTTTGAGTACTTCGCCTTTTATGTAACGGATAAAAACAATTTCTCCTGTGCCGTCGGTGCTTCACGAAACCTTGTTTTAATTGAAACCCAAGGTGCTTTTGAAAAACTCGAAATATTTCAAACATCATCTCATTCGCGCATAGCTGGATATCTCGGATACGATCTGAAAAACGATCTTGAAAATCTCCACTCTAAAAACCCGGATGACCTCGAAATGCCGGTTGCTGTTTTTTTCGAACCGGAAATCTGGATATTTTGTGAGAACGGGGATTTGCGGTTCGTCTGCGATTCAGGCGAGCTGATCACGAGCGCGCGAAATGCAGCACACCATCATCCACCACAACGAAATCTCAATCCCCGGATTCAAAGAGAATTGGTCGCAAAAACATCCAGAGAGAAATACCTCGAAAATGTTCACAGCTTACAAAACCATTTGCGGCTGGGGAATATTTACGAAGCGAATTACTGCATCCAATTCGCCCGTAAGGCGACAGATTTTCAACCATTGGAGAGTTTTTTGAAATTGCGGGAAATCACCGAAGCGCCTTTTTCCGTTTTTGCCAGAATGGACCAGTTTTATGTTTTGTGCGCTTCTCCTGAAAGATTCCTGAAAAACAGCGGCGGCAGACTGCTTTCACAACCCATAAAAGGAACCATCCGCCGATCCAAAGACCCCATCGTGGATATTTCACTGCAAAATCAATTGCGTGACGACCCGAAGGAACAAAGCGAAAACGTCATGATCGTCGACCTCGTGCGCAACGACTTGTCGCGCGTGGCAGCAAGGGGTTCTGTGAAAGTGGACGAGCTTTTTGGCATGTACGCCTTTAAGACGGTTCACCACATGATCAGCTCGATTTCGGCAGAATTAGATTCTGAAAAAACGTCCTGGGACGCCATCAAAGCCTGTTTTCCGATGGGATCGATGTCTGGAGCGCCAAAAATTCGCGCCATGGAATTGATCGAATCCCACGAAAATTTCAAACGGGGGGCTTATTCCGGCGGATTTGGATGGATGGATCCAAACGGGGATTTTGATTTCAATGTGATGATCCGGGCGCTTTTCTACAATGCGGCGTCCCAGCAAATTGGTTTTTCTGTTGGCAGCGCCATTACGGTGCAGGCTTCCGCCGAAAAAGAATACGAAGAATGTTTACTGAAAGCCGAAGCGCTCATGCAGGCTCTCCACACCAAAACCAGCGCCGATGAAGTTGTCCGGCTCTTTTGAGCAAACCCTTCACAACCTGGGTATCGAAAAAAAGCATCACATGCTGATCGCTGTGAGCGGTGGCGTAGATTCAATGGTTTTGACCCAACTC
>JBBSDD010000516.1:0-2646 GCA_038249755.1 Flavobacteriales bacterium
ATTTTACTCGTAAGAAGTGTGATAGACTTACCATCGGGTGTTGTTTGGGGTTCTTCAATGAGGAACTTAGATTCACCGCTATCGATGACTTCACGATCATCTTTCCGATATAATTCTACCTGATCACTCCATCCCATTTGGTAATCATCTTTACCGAGAAGATCTTTTGGATCGCCAAACCCAGCATCATGAGCAAACAATTTGTTACAACCCATATAAACGAGATTTTTGTCTTTCCAGAATATCCTAACAGGTACTGCATTGAGAATCCCTTCAATCACTTGCCTTGATTCACGCAATTCTTTCTCCAGCCTTTTGAGCTTTGATTCTTTTTGCTGTAGATCTTGGACTCGCTGTTCCAGTTCTTCATAGGTTGGTTTGTCAGACATTGGAATTCCTATATTTCGGCAATCTATCAGAACAATGACGGAATGTTTCGACGGTATAGTGTACTACCTAAATTTTGCAAACGTCTTTCATCTGAAAAAGCCTAACTAGTCCGTTACTCTCGGGCGTGTCGCTGGCCACGACCCTAACCCACATAAGTGGCTGTTTGGTTTTGTAGGACAGTCTCTCGGTGGTTAGAAACCGTCTCACTTTGTCACTTTTTTCGAAAAAAGGCGTAACTATCCATCCTCGTTGTATGTCTTTTCCTTTTTAAAGGCTTAATTGTTCAACCTAAACCAATCGCCACCCAGGCATCCCACTGTTTCGGATGTAAATGATTTGCAGGAGTAGTTAATCCGAATTGGTTAGATCCTGTACGCAGTTTACCTGCAACTCTGACAAGGAAGGTGCGTATTGTTGAAGGTTCCCATCGGCGTAATTGTTTATCGCCACTGCATAGTGCCATCCAACGAACAGTATTGTATGCCAGAATTGAGCATTGGAATATGGCGCTGCTACCCCAGAAATCATCCATCTTTATTTGACCAAGTGCCATCTGATTTTTGGATTCTTCTATCCAGGTTTCGCAGGTGGCTCGTTGACCATAAGATTTATGGGTTTGCCAGCAGGTTAAATCTTCGGTGGTCGCATAGCAGAAGAAATCGTATTCTTTCACTTCGAATAATTGGCCATTACCACCTTTCTTCTCATCTTTTCGCTCTTGGCGTACGGCAACAAAACGACGGGCACATTTCCAATCGGCGCATTTATGCCAAAATATGCATTGTTCCCAGCCTGCCTTGTCGGGGACGGCCTCCCATGTTTGGCTGAAAAGGAGTTCTTTCAATCCCTTGAGCTTTACCTTCACAAGATAACCGTGATCAAAACGGTCGAGGAGGTCAAAAAGCTTACCGTTAAAGAATCCACTGTCACCGCGAAACAAGATAGTCTGATTCTTCGGTAAATGGGCCAGCAGCTGCTTGGTAAATTCAACAACTCCGTTGCTGGTGTAGGCATTTCCACTTCTCAGCCAGCCCTGCAAAATTTCTTTGGTTTCTGCGCAAAAGGCAAGAATGGGATGGTATGATGCTTTGCCTTTACGAAAAGGATTGTAGCCTTTTTTGACTCCTTGTTGCTTGCCGTAGGCAGTTTTCTCCGTCGAGTCTACATCAATTACGCGACATGACCGCATTGCAATAGTGGAAACACCACGTCTCAATGCCTTCCGCCAGAACCTCCCGCGAAGACGATGATTCAATGTCTCCATTTGAGATACCTGACGCTCTTTAAATGTCCGAAATAACCGGCCAAGGGTACTGTTGTCAGGAATTGCTACCCAACCTGCCAACTTTCTCAAAACACCATCGGCCCATATCGTCGTCACACTACTCAAAGCTCTTGCTCCAGCTACGGTAGCTATAATCGTCAGAAATACCGCATCGACTGAATCATAGAGGGCATTGGCGCCTCGTTCATGATCCACGGTCTCTTTAATCAGCTGGACAATTCCTGCTTTACGCAGAAACTTCACAACTGGAATAAGACCTGCCTGACTGGTTAACCCCTTACCATGGTTGCTGATGGTGACTTTTTTTGATGACACGCGGGCACTTCGTTTGCTATTCTTTGTTTTCATGAAAAAGGTGACTCCTCAAAATTGTTTTCTTCGTCGTTAACGTTTTGAGGATATTACCTTTTTCATGTTCTTTTGTCATCTATCTGCAATATTTAGGTATTACGCAATTCCGAAGACAGTGAGGTCTTTATGTCGATCTGCGGATATCTTGTCTGGAGTTGCCGGAAATCAGCGGAGTTGAGATAGGACTGAATCAATACATTGGGGGCGATGATTTCTTTGTTGGCGGCGATGCCTCTGGCGACGGTGAGCAAATCGGAAACAACGTACGAGGCATCGAGTCCGGATTGTCGAATTGCCTCGAGAGGATGTCGCAGACTGCTCTGCTGGTCCAGATCAAGGAGCAGCAGTTCAGGATAGGTGATAATACCGGAAAGGATATTGTTCAGATCATGGGCGACTCCGCCGGCCATGAGGCCGATGGCTTTCATCTTCTGATCCCGGTGCAGCTGTTCTTCCATCTGGCGACGTTCAGTAATATCGATAACAATCATCCGGACACCGGAAACCTCGATTCCGTTGTCGATTGGTGTTGAACGGATGAGGATGGGGAATGTTCTCTTATTTCCATCCATTGCAGTGAATTCAGTCAATTTGGATGGTTCACCCTGCAGGGTCTTCTG
>JBBSDD010000517.1:0-2645 GCA_038249755.1 Flavobacteriales bacterium
AAATAGTCCTTATAGGTCACGGTAATGTTGGAAAAGCGCTCTATGAGCAGTTGAGCGGACTAACGCAATTTGCCATTGCGGGCGTTGTAGTAAAACACCTGGAAAAAAAGCGAAATGTTCCGGAATCCCTGCTTACCGGAAATGCGGATGCACTGATAGAAGATCCGGATGTACACATCGTTCTTGAGGCGATTGACGATGCTGATGCAGCTTTGGAATACGCCAGAAAAACACTCGAACTCGGTAAAACCTATATTTCAGCCAGCAAAAAAATGATTGCAGGCAATTTGCCTCATCTTCATTACCTCGTGCGCAAATACGGCGGTAAATTGCTGTTCGAAGCTTCGGTCGGAGGGGCTATACCTGTGCTTCGTACCATACGGGATCATCTCGCGGGCGAGCATATTGAGCGGATTCGTGGAATTGTGAACGGTTCATGCAATTACATACTCACCCGAATGGCAGAAGACAATATCGAATTTGAGGCGGCGTTGAAGGAAGCGCAGGCTAAAGGATTTGCGGAAAGCGACCCGGCCAGCGATATCGATGCATGGGACAGTTATTACAAAGCCCAGATATTGGCATATACCGCATTTGGCGATAAGCCAGATTTTGCAAGGGTGAAATGGGAAGGCATTCGCAACGTCACCCTGAAGGATGTCGCCGATGCCACTGCGAGCGGCGAAAAGATTAAACTCGTCGCAGATATTCAAAGACAGGAAGAAAGATTTACCATCGATATCAGGCCTACGAGAATAGGACCGTCAGATCCACTCTTTCACATTGATCGTGAATACAACGGAATTATAATTCAAGGCAAGTATACCGGACCTGTTTTGCTTCAGGGAGCCGGAGCAGGCGGAAATCCGACAGCCTCGGCGATGATTGGTGACCTTGTCAACGCCCCACGAGGCAATTTTGAGATGGTAAGGAAGCTACTTTTGGCAATGAATTAATCCAGATTAGAATTTTCCTTCCTCATTGTGGCGCACATGAAGGTTTAAAATCATCGTATACAATTTGACTTATATTTGCCTGAATGATATCTAAAAAGGCAAAATACGCTATTGTTGCGCTCGTACATTTGGCTAAAAGACCGGACAATTCACCTGTGGTGATACGCGAAATTGCAGTTGCTGAAAATATTCCTCAAAAATTTTTAGAGGCCATTTTACTTGATTTGCGCAAAGCTGCCATACTTGCCAGTCGAAAAGGAAAAGGTGGTGGGTATTATCTCTTAAAATCACCCAAAGACATAAATATGGCGGATATCATGCGGCTTTTTGATGGACCAATTGCCCTGCTTCCATGCGTCACGCATCAATACTACGAGCGATGTGAAGAGTGCAAAGACGAAGCGACCTGCGGCATCAGAGACGTGTTTATGAAGTTGCGCACTGTCACAGTAGATTTGCTCAAAAATGCGAGCCTGGCAGGTATTGTTGATCGTGAAACGTCTCTGCGCGAAGTAGTTAAAGACTAATCTGTCATATTGCGCAAAATATAAGCGTTGAAACAAGTGAATTCACTTAAAATTATTTTTCATACAAAGTCTATTGGATTAGTAGATTTAATATATTTGCCGCTCTATGCGGTCCGTTATCCTGATTTTACTCTCGTTAAATATCCTTGGGGTTCAGGGTCAACCGGCTATTAAACAAACCACCAATCAGAATCTGATATGGTTTGCTTACATGAACAGAATTGACTTGTCTCCAAAATGGTTTATAGGATCAGAAGTCCAGGAACGTCGATTTGTTTTCCCCGACAAACAGCACCAACTTGTTTTTAGAAGTCATTTGCACTATCGTTTTGCACCCGAATGGAATGTTTCGGTGGGGTTCACCTATTTTCTCCAAAGCCCTCAGGACCCGTTATCGGAGAGCACGCTCATGGTGCCGGAATTGAGGCCACATGTGGAATTGGCCGGAGCGAATAAATTTAATTCAAGGTGGCGCATCGATCACAGGTACCGCATTGAAAAACGTTTTTTCAGAAATTTCGAAGGCGAAGACCTTTTGTCGGGCTACACGACAAATTTTCGGGCAAGGTATGGTTTGACGCTTTCGTGGCTGATATCAAGAGAAGATCGACGCGCTCTTATGCTTAAGCTGAGCAATGAAATTCATTTTAATTTTGGAAAAGAAATAGTATACAATCATTTTGATCAAAATCGTATTTACTTTGCTGTTAATTACAATTTATCTCCACAACTGAACTTGGAGGCAGGCTATATGAACTGGTATCAACAACGCCGGTCGGGAAATGAATTTTATAACCGCGACATTCTTCGAATTAATCTCATTCACAGATTTAAACTAAAAAACAGCCAAAACTCATGACTCCTATTATTATAACCCTGCTGGTCGTTCTCGGCGCCGTCATTCTCTTTGCTACTGAAATCGTATCAATTGATCTTGTCGGTCTGCTCATCATCGTGGTGCTTGTCCTTACAGGTGTCATATCACCGGAAGAAGGGGTTGAGGGTTTTAGCAACAAAGCCACCATAACGGTGGCGTTTATGTTTATTCTCAGCGCTGCCTTACTCAATACAGGTGCGTTACAAGTGGTGGCTTACAAGCTTGCAGGAATATTTCGAAAGAATTTTAATAAAGGCATTATCATGATGATGATTCTCGTTGCAG
>JBBSDD010000518.1:0-2626 GCA_038249755.1 Flavobacteriales bacterium
CACATCCACAGGTGCGGTTGGCATTGGGATTCACGAATACGAATCCTTTGCCGTTCAGGCCACCGGAATAGTCCAGCTCTGTGCCAATCAGATAGAGGTAGCTCTTTTTGTCCACCACGATGCGCACACCATTGTCTTCAAAAAGCTTATCGCCATCTTTCATTTCCTGGTCAAAATCGAGTTCGTACATCAGTCCGCTGCATCCCCCACCTTTCACGCCGACGCGGATAAATGCGTTTTCGCCGCTATTTTGCTGTGTGATGAGTCGGACAACTTCTTCTCGTGCGGTATCTCTAACCTTTATCATAAGCTTGCTTATTGATCTTAAAAACAGTTGTTCACTTGGTTTGTTTCATCTATCCTAAGCTTTATTTAGACTAAATCCAAATAGTCCTAGCGGGTACAATGATACCCAACATTAATGAGTGATACAAGCTATCTGTAATGGATTTGGTATATAAAGATATAGGCAAAGTTGATGGGGATGAAATGGCAGGCTTATTTTGCGGGAGCTTGTCAATTTACTGTCGGTAAGTGGAGCATTTCAACTTAGCGAAGGAGGAGCGCTCTCACCATAATAAACTGCTGAATAGGGGTGAAAGCCTCGCAGCGTAATCAAACCTTCTCAACAATTGGTTTTGGAGATGCCCCGTCTCAAAATTAAATACATGCCTTATCTTTATATCCGTAAGTAAGAGGTATGAAAAAAACCATCAGCATAGAATACCCGGAATCTTTGGCCAATTCACTGCGGCTTGCCGGCAAGGATTTTGAAAATGAAATGAAGCGAAGTGCCCTGGTGAAGCTTTATGAAATGGGGAAAATTTCTTCAGGGATGGCCGCCAAAGTGCTGGAATTATCAAGAATTGACTTTTTGGATTTGTTGGCTGCGTATAACGTTTCATCCTTGGGGGTAAACGAACCGGATGATTTAAACGAAGATATTGAAAATGCCTAGGGTGGTATCGGACACGACGCCGCTCATTTCTTTGCTCAAAATATCGCAACTCGATTTGCTGCAAAGACTTTATGGAGAGATATTGATACCGAAAGCCGTATTTAACGAGGTTGAAGCGGGAAAAGGAAAACACTTTTACACCGATTTTTTGAAGCTGCCCTGGATAAAAGTTGTGGGAATAGCGAATGAAGAAGCTTTAAACCATTTTCTTGATTTGGACGCGGGGGAGGCTGAGGCAATTGTCCTTGCAACTGAATTGCATGCTGATTTGATTCTTGTGGATGAAAAACTCGGCCGGTGGCATGCCAAACATGCTGGCTTAAAGGTTTCGGGCACCATTGGCGTGCTCATAAAAGCGAAACGGGAAGGCTTGATTCCGGGAATAAAACAGATGCTCGATGATCTCATTGCCCGAAATGTTTGGATTGGCGAAAAGCTTAAAACAGAAATTCTCAAACAGGTTGGTGAGTAATGCAGCTTCTTTGTTGAAAAATCGATGTACATCTTTGGTGGATGCTCCTTTAAGGCCCGTCACTCAAATGACGGACCAACTATAATTCAGCAGATTATTCGTGCTGACAATTATTTGATCCATCATATATTTCGAATATCTATCGCATCATAAAGAATCATACCGTATCATCGGAGAGTATGAAAAAGTAACAAATGTTTGCGAAGGCAATGGGCAGAAAATAATAGAAAGTTTTTCTTTATCATAAAAGTACTGTTCTTCGCAGGATAATTGTCCGGAAAAGCACCTTTTTCGCAAAGCAGAGAAATGATATACCGATGCAATAAAAGTAGATTTGGCGCAACTTTCAGTTGTCGCAAAATTTGTGTCAACTGCTTTCATAAGCAGTATATGCATTGAATCGGACTAAGAGCAATTGAAAAAGAAGTGGTAGTCGCAAAAAATGCGACATCCACCCTAGAATCTTCAAAGAAAACATTGAATAGGTTAAAACAAAAAAATGGAAAGAACAGAACTCGACAAACTTGGTGAATTTGGCCTGATCAAACACCTGTCGCAACACATAGAAACCAACAACGCCAGCACCGTCAAGGGTATCGGCGATGACGCGGCCGTAATCGACATTGGAGACAAATTCATGCTCGTCACCACCGACATGCTCGTGGAAGGGGTGCATTTCGATTTGGGTTACGCGCCATTGAAACACCTTGGCTACAAAGCCCTGGTTGTGAACCTTTCAGACATCTACGCCATGAACGGAACTCCCACACAGGTGACGATTTCTATCGGGCTGAGCAACCGGTTTTCGCTGGAAGCCATCGAAGAACTCTATGCCGGCATGATCGCCTGCGCGAAAAAATATAACGTGGATATCGTGGGTGGCGATACGGTGAGCTCCAAAAGCGGATTGATCATCAGCATCACTGCACTGGGTGAAGTTGCCAAGGATAAAATAGCTTACAGGTCCGGAGCCCAACCGAAAGACCTCGTGGTTGTTTCCGGCGATTTGGGCGCAGCCTACATGGGGCTGCAGGTGCTGGAGCGCGAAAAAGCCGTTTTTGTTTCTACGCCCGGTGTTCAGCCCGATCTGGAAGGATTTGATTATATCCTGGAAAGGCAGCTCAAACCTGAAGCCCGCAACGATGTTGGTCCACTGTTGGCGCAACTCGGTATTCAGCCTACTTCAATGATTGATA
>JBBSDD010000519.1:0-2616 GCA_038249755.1 Flavobacteriales bacterium
ACTCCATTTTCAGGAGGTTTAACGTCTGACGCGTGGAAATTTCGAGCATTTCGTTTACGCCAACAAAACGCGGTTTGTCGCTTTCGATGATGGCCGCATTGGGTGAAATGCTCACCTCACAATCGGTAAAAGCATAAAGCGCATCGATCGATTTGTCGGGCGAAGTGCCGGGATGCAGGTGCACCACGATCTCCGCCTTGTCGGAAGTATTGTCTTCTATTTTCCGGATTTTGATCTTGCCCTTTTCATTGGCTTTCACCACCGACTCGATGAGCGAACTCGTCGTGGTGCCGTGTGGAATCTCGTCAATTACGAGCGTTTTTTTATCAAATTGTCTGATTTTGGCCCTTACGCGCACCCTTCCGCCGCGCAAACCATCATTGTATTGCGAAAAATCGGCCATGCCACCGTTGAGAAAGTCGGGCAGAATATTGGTTTTTTTGCCGCGAAGGATGGCAATCGATCCATCGATGAGTTCGTTAAAATTATGCGGAAGCATCTTACAGGCAAGGCCTACAGCGATACCTTCGGCGCCCTGAGCGAGCAGCAGCGGAAATTTTACCGGAAGGAAAAGCGGCTCCTTGTTGCGGCCATCATAAGACAATCCCCAGTTGGTGGTTTTGATATTAAAAACCACTTCGAGCGCAAATTTTGACAACCGCGCTTCGATATACCTCGGCGCAGCAGCGCCATCACCAGTCAGGGTGTTTCCCCAGTTGCCCTGCGCATCGATGAGCAGATCTTTTTGCCCAAGCTGCACGAGCGCATCGCCGATCGAGGCATCGCCGTGGGGATGGTACTTCATGGTGTGGCCGATGATGTTGGCCACTTTGTTGTAACGCCCGTCGTCGAGGTCTTTCATGGAGTGAAGGATGCGGCGCTGCACAGGCTTGAGCCCATCGTTGATGGCCGGCACTGCCCGCTCGAGAATGACGTACGACGCGTAATCGAGAAACCAGTTTTGATACAACCCGGAGATCGGTATCACCTTCTCTCCCATGTGGTTATTGTCGTCCGAATTGGCCGGGAGCAAATTGTCGAAAGTATCTTCAGCCATGTATTAATCCTGTAATTGTTCTTCCGCCGGCACTTCGAGGTCTTCCACCAAATCTTTTTCCACGCGTAGGTTATCAATAATAAAATCCTGCCTTTCGGGCGTATTCTTGCCCATATAAAACGAAAGCAGATCGGCTATTTTGAAGTCTTTGGCGATGACCACAGGCTCGAGGCGAATATCTTCTCCAATAAAATTTTTGAATTCATCGGGCGAAATTTCACCAAGACCTTTGAACCGGGTAATCTCCGCGTTTTTACCGATTTTCTCAATGGCATTGCGCCGTTCCTGTTCGGAATAGCAATAAATTGTTTCTTTTTTATTTCTCACCCGAAACAGCGGCGTCTGGAGAATGTAGAGGTGGTTGTTTCTGATCAGATCAGGGAAAAACTGAAGGAAAAATGTCAACAAGAGCAGGCGTATGTGCATGCCATCCACGTCGGCATCTGTGGCGATGATGATTTTGCTGTAGCGCAAACCTTCGAGGCCATCTTCGATGTTGAGGGCCGCCTGTACCAGGTTAAACTCTTCATTTTCATAAACGAT
Source organism: Flavobacteriales bacterium (assembly GCA_038249755.1). Classification (GTDB taxonomy): domain Bacteria; phylum Bacteroidota; class Bacteroidia; order Flavobacteriales_D; family Cryomorphaceae; genus JBBQZU01. The sequence continues at coordinate 1,601 of JBBSDD010000519.1, forward strand.
CTTTTTGGTGAGACCGTAACAGTTTAGCGGTTTTCCCTTGAGGGAAAAAACGGCTTGCGTATTCACATCCCGCGACTTGGTAATCGAGCCGGAAGCCGAGTCGCCCTCGGTGATGAAGAGCACCGAATCTTTTCCTTTGTCATCGGGGCGGGCTTCGTTGTAATGCGCCCGGCAATCGCGGAGTTTTTTGTTGTGGAGATTGGACTTTTTGGCGCGCTCCTTCGCGAGTTTCCGAATGCCGGCGAGGTCTTTTCGTTCGCGTTCGTTGGCTTTAATTTTGCGCTCAAGCGCTTCGGCTACATCCGGATTTTTGTGGAGGTAATTGTCGAGTTGTTCCTTGAGAAAATCACCCACAAAGGCGCGTATACTTTTCCCAGCGGGTTCTATTTCGTTGCTGCCGAGTTTCGTTTTGGTTTGCGACTCAAAAACGGGTTCCACCACCTTCACACTCACCGCGGCTATGAGGCTGCTGCGGATATCCGTTGGCTCGTAATTTTTACCAAAAAAGTCTTTCACCACGCGGGCATAAGCTTCACGAAAAGCGCTCTGGTGCGTGCCGCCCTGTGTGGTATGCTGACCATTGACAAAAGAATAATATTCCTCTCCGTAAGAAGCGGTGTGTGTGAAAGCCACTTCGATATCGTCACCCATCAGGTGAATAATGGGATAGAGTGGTTCATCCGACATTTTCTCCTCGAGCAGGTCTTTCAGTCCGTTTTTGGAATGAAAACGCTCTCCGTTAAACCAGATGCTAAGGCCGGTATTCAGGTAACAATAATTCCAAATCAACCGGTCGATGAATTCCGACTTAAATTTGAAATTTTTAAAAATGGATTCGTCCGGGATGAAACGGACGTGGGTGCCGTTGCGTTCTTCCGTATGTGGAATGTCCTCAGCTTTGATCAGCACGCCCCGCTCAAAAATCGCCCTTCTCCCCTTTCCTTCGCGGTATGCTTCGATTTCAAAACGGTCAGACAAGGCATTCACAGCTTTTGTTCCAACCCCGTTGAGCCCCA
>JBBSDD010000520.1:0-2601 GCA_038249755.1 Flavobacteriales bacterium
AATGAGTTTAATTTTTTTCATAGGCGAAAATTAGGATGAAAAATTGATTTTGGCCGAAAACGTTTTAGAAATTTAAGAATCTGGTTTTTTTTCAAAGGATTGAGAAGTTAATTAGAATCAAATGGAATTCGGGACAAATTGGGAAGGTTTACTCTTTATACTTCAGCCTTTCAAATCTTCAGTTTTCAACAATGACCTTTCTCCGCACTTCAAATCCCCTCGTGGTCACCTGATTCGGGAAAGTGAGCCGCAACTCGTACATCCCATCGCTCAGGGTATCGGTGTGCATGCCCTTGGTCTGAATGCCTTTTTCGAGTACTTCTTCAAATACCACGAGTTTTACATCGCCATTCGGCAAGAGTATCTCCCCTTTTACCCGGGCTTTGTGGGGCAGGTCGATGCGAATGACCTGATGTGCATCTACCGGGTTTTTTTCGAAAGGAAACAAATAAGGAAAACTCTCCTGGATTTCGTTGCGCCGTAAATAGCGTTTCAGCCAACGCACAAAAACCACCACAAAAATGACAACCAACGTGGTGAGTATATACTTTTCAATAGTCGACATGATTATCGTACTTAAAGTGAGAGCAATCCTTCAATTTTTCCCGCCTGCTCGTAGCGCTCCAAAACTGCCTCGGCGTTGAGCATGATTTCCTTGGCGGTGATGCTGGTATAATTCCCATTTTTGCTCGGACGCAAGCGGATTTCTGCCGTGGTCGCATTAAAAAGCGATTCCACCTGGGCAATTTTCTCATTATCGGACGGAACAATGAATTTGAACATAAACAAAGCCGGCCAGTCGTGGGTGGCATCCAAGGTTTTCCGGATGCGGTCAAAATCTGAAGTATCCATGAGCGTCCAAAGGTAATCATGATTGATTCCCAAACCATGATTTCATTTCTGGAATAGTTCGTGATTATCTTTCGTGTCGAAATGAACCAAAGCAACCTTCAGGTGTACAGCACAAAAAAAATGCCATTGAGAGTCATCGCCTTCATCCTGCTTATTCCTTATCTATCAATGGGTCAAAGCCCCGTGATGCCATTTGAACTGGAGCGATATTCGGCCGACATTTACGGTCAGTCGGTGCATTCCGGACCATTTGACAATGAAATCGAGGCCCTGGAATCTTACCTTTCGGAATACAAGAGACAACGCGCCACCAATCCTTCAAACTATTTTCCTCCGGCCACGCTTCCGCGAAAAACTGCTGCAAACTATATTCGGGAGAATTTCCCGAAAGGTGGAAGTGTCGTTTTGATGAGTTTTCTGGAAAGAGAGGGGTCTGTGGAAGCCTGCGATGCACTGGTCAGGATCGATCAATCAATCCCGCATCTGCTGCCATACAGGTTTCTTGCGGCGTTTCTGCTTAAAAATGACGTGGTGGAAAGGCAGGCCCTTCTGGAAATGAAACAGCAGGGAATGTTGTCTGAATTTCTGGTGGCCTTTGGGCAAAATATGATCCATTCGGCCCGGGATTCGGAAGCCATCATTACAAATGGCTTGCAGGACTTGATTGCGCTTCGGGCGGCACAATTAATCCAGGGTATCAGCGCTGAGATTCCGGTTTACAACATTTTTGCAGAAAAGTGCAAAGGTTTTGGAAGCGCCACCGCAGATAACGCGCTGGCAGAGGCACGATTGCGCATGTGGGTGAGCCCGGTGATGTCCCTGGATTTTCTTACCAAACATGAAAATAACCTTTGGACTGCGGGAATCGGATATGCATATGGCTCAAATCCTCTGACCGACCCGCAATTGCCCGTTGCAGAGTTGATTCACGTGGCCTCCCGGTTCGAAATGCCTGCCGTCGATCCGGTATCGATGAACCCTTCTCTGAAAGGTTTGGCGAAAGCCTACAAACCTTTTTTGCAGTCTGTGGATTCCTATGTCATTGTTTCCGGAAGCGACAAAGACCGGAAGAAAGTGCGCGAAATCGCAGCATATCTTGAACCCTATTTGAGATAAGCGGATGGGAGCTGAAATAAACCAGATGTATTCAGACGAGCAACTCATGGCGCAATCGGCCATTGGAGACCGGAAATGTTTTGAGATGCTTTACGACCGGTATTCGGGAAAAATTTACCAGTATTTTTTGCGCATGTTGTGGCGCGATCATGAACTCGCCGAAGATCAAACCCAGGAGATTTTTCTAAAAATCGTGCACAAGCCGCAGCTCTTTGATCAGAATCGACCATTCAAAACCTGGATATACAGTGTGGCCAATAACATGTGTAAAAACCAATATCGCCACCGGGAAGTTGCCAACAAGGCACGGCAGGATCTGACGGTAACTTCAGTGGAAAGCACCTCTCCCATTTCAACCGATTTTGATAAGAAGAACTTCAAAACCGCTTTAGATGAAGCCCTGCAAAATATTGATATTCATAAGAGAAATGCGTTCATACTCCGATTTAAACACGAACTGAGCATCAAGGAAATCGCCGACATAACCGAAACTGCGGAGGGCACGGTAAAGTCGCGCATTTTTTATACCCTCACAGAATTGGCAAAAATGCTCATCGAATATAATCCCCACGAAAATCATGAAAACTCAAGATAAAGATTGATTGGATGATCTTTTGCTGTAATGGTACTATG
>JBBSDD010000521.1:0-2575 GCA_038249755.1 Flavobacteriales bacterium
ATAAATCAGTTTGTTTTCCCCAAACTGTGGATGCAGGGCCACATCGAGCAAACCGCCTTGGCCGCCGACTGAAATATCCGGCAATCCGGCTATGGGATCGCTCAGACCACCTGTTGTATCGACAACACGAAGATTACCACCGCGCTCAGTCACGAGCATGCGGCCATCGGGCAAAAAAGCCAAACCCCATGGGTGATTCAGGTTTCCTGCTATTTCTTCAGTTCTGGTTTCCAGTGCAGGACTCGAGGGATTATCCTTCACTGGGTCATCTGAATTACAAGCGATGAAACTCAGCGCACCCAAGAAAGAGATCGTCCGAATGATGCTTTGGGGCTTGAATTTTTGGGAATTTGAGGCAAATTTCATCTAAATAATATTGGTGAATTAAAGAAGATCAATACATGGAATTGCGATGATGTATGAAAAAATCACTCCAGCGTGAAATTCGGAAAGCAAATGTCAATTAAAAATAATACCATCCAGATGGTAGAAAAAACAGCCTGAGCTTTAGAAATGTAGTTTCCCTTTATCAGTTGACAGAGTCAATTGCTTTCCGGATCACGGCGGCGGATGATTTCAGTTTTTCCATTTCATTATCTTCAAGTGCAGGTTCTAAAACCACTTCAATGCCATCGAAGGAAATGAGACATGGCAGCGAAAGAGCAATATCTTTTAAGCCATATGCGCCATTTATCACGCTGGAAATGGTCGCTATTCTTCGATCACCGCGCAAAATCCATTTGAGCAGAGAAGCAGTGACCAAGCCAATGGCGTGGTTTGTAGTGCCTTTTCGCTTGATGACTTCATAGGCTGCGTTGCGAACTTCTTCCCCGATTTCTGCTTCATATTCAGTACGCCAACCTTTCCATTCCCGGATTTCCATTCCCCCTACTGAAACCTTTGACCATACCACCAATTCCGAATCACCGTGCTCGCCGATCACCTGAGCGTGCACACTCTTCGGAGCGATTTTGATTTTCTTTCCAATGATTTCCCTGAGGCGAACTGAGTCCAAAAGTGTACCTGTGCCAATAACTCTGGAGGCCGGCATACCTGTAAACTTCTGATAATAGTAGGTCATCACATCCACCGGATTTGAAATAACAATCAGTATTCCTTTGTACCCTTTAAGAGAAGAAGAAATGGTCTTTACGATATCAATGTTGTCTTTTAATAAGTCGAGCCTCGATTCACCTTCATTCCCTCCCCGCCCGGCAGTAACTGCAATGGCCTGACAGTCTAACATCTCTGAAATATCACAGGCTGCGATTTCGGCGGAAGGAAAAAACGCAGAACCATGACGCATATCCATGGCCTCTCCCTCGGCTTTACCTCCGCGCGCGTCGGCGAGTAGTAACTTACTGCAAATTCCATTCTGCAAGATGGAGATAGCCACACTGCTGCCGACGGATCCCATTCCTATAATGCCAATTGATATTTTCATTTCTCTTATTTAAATTCCAAATTTAACATGTTGCCGTATTTTGCTGTTCGCTTCCGCAAAATGGGAAATATTCCACACAGCATTTAAACTTACGAAAGCATATGTTATGCGACGGTATTTTATTTGCAGGGAAGCATGTAAGCAATTTAACCACCAAAAAATTGAAGTCATGCCCGGAAAAAAAATGAACCGCATTAAAAATCCGAAACAATATGAGGCTTTGGTCGGCAAAGGAATGAGCAAAGAAAAAGCTGCACGGATTGCAAACACCGAAAATCCTGATTACAACAGCACAGCTTACGAAGACCGCACCAAGAAAGAACTATTGGTCAAAGCGAAGGAAGTCGGAATTAAAGGCCGATCTCAGATGAATAAAAACGCGCTTATGGAAGCATTGCGCAATCACTAATGCCAGTTAAAGGAAAATGTAGCTGAAGAACGACTTCAGCCATATTCGCCGGTTCAATTTACTTTCAAATCTTGGCCCGAAATTTCGTTGAAGTTGATAGATTAATGCTGTTTTTATGGGCCGTGTGAAAAAATTAATTGTACCATTTGTTGCCCTGATTACTTTTTCTTTGGGCATCGTTTGTTTGATGTTGCCTTTTCTCCCGTTTGGGTGGTTACTTATGGGCGTCACGACATTGCTACTCGTCCCTTATTTCAGACCCCTGGAAAAACTCTTTCGTTGGTTGGCGAAGAAAGATAAAACCGGATTTTCCGAAAAGGCCCAAAAAACAGTGGAAAAATTTTACCTCTGGATAGGAGATCGCCGCAGGGCCCTGAAAATGCATAATTTTCTTAAAAGAAAGAAACGCCCTGTCGCTGTGGACGCCACTCCCAAAGCGCACGATATAAATTCTACCCATCCCGTAACTTCAGCCAAAACGATCAAAGCAGCATAAATTTTTCATTTTCAAAAAACCTTACCGTATGTTCTTAAATGGTGTCGGGTGTTTGGATTATTAAGTTCTCAAGTTTCGCACGTCACTTTTGCGTTCTTCGGTTGTGAAAAACTCCCAAGAGCCACGGAGTGGTGAGATCTTCGTAGGCCCGAAGGGCCGTATCGGGGTCTTGGTTTTACCGCCAGCGCAGGGCATTTGAAAAGGAGAAAGCTTTACCTCGGCGGTG
>JBBSDD010000522.1:0-2562 GCA_038249755.1 Flavobacteriales bacterium
ATTCGTCATCTTGCCCATCGCCGAAACGACGACCACCAGATGATCCTTGGGAAACATTTTTAGGATGCGGGCCACATTCTCGACCGCTGCCGCATTTTTTACAGAAGCCCCACCAAATTTGAAAACTTTCATTTATGTACAGCGTGTTATGGTTTTATTATCAATACCTTGCGGGAAATGTAAGCGGCATAAGCCTGGTGATTCGCTTCATCCAATTAATGGTCCTTGGACTTACCGTTAAACCACGCTTCCAGATTTTTTTGCGAAAGCCGACCATTCAGCCAATCACCTGCGATAGATGAGCCATACTTTTCGTAAAATCGAATGGCTGGTTCGTTGCTTTCCAAAATTTGCCAATCCATCATGCCATACCCCCTTTCCAGACACAGCTTCATCACCGCCTCAAAAAGCCGAGAACCAATGCCCAGGCCGCGGTATCGCTCCTTCACAACAAGATCTTCGAGGTGCGCACCACGGCCTTTCCATGTGCTGTATTTCTCGAAAATAAGTGCGGCTCCAACCACTTCGCCATCCTTTTCTGCCAGAATGCCTTCCAGTACAGGCTTATCGCCAAAAGCGGCATCTTCCAGTCCGGGGAGCGTTATAGCAACTTCATCCGGTTGACCCTGAAAAGCTGCGAGCTCCCGAATGAGTTCGAGGACCACTGCGCAATCATTTTTCCGGAAGGGACGCAAAAGAATGTCGGATTTCATGTGGCAAAGGAAAGAAATATTGCAATCCGGGTGATGTCAATTGCATGGCAGGCCGCAAATAATGCCATAATTTCATCATATTTGCACACCTACTGTCAACAAACTATATGAACAAATTAACCACGCTCGGTGAATTCATCGTAGAGCGACAGGCAGACTTTCCATTTGCCAAGGGAGAGCTATCCAGACTGCTGAGCGCCATACGCCTTGCGGCAAAAGTGGTAAACCGCGAAGTGAACAAAGCCGGACTCGTGGACGACATTCTCGGCGCTTCGGGCAACAACAACGTGCAGGGCGAAGTACAGCAAAAGCTCGACGTCTACGCCAATACGCAGATGATCAACGCGCTGAAAGCCCAAGAGGAAGTCTGCGGAATCGGATCGGAAGAAAACGACGACTTTATCGCTTTCGATAGTGGGCAGGCCATGTGGGGCAAATATATTGTCTTAATGGATCCGCTTGATGGATCTTCCAACATCGATGTGAATGTCTCCATCGGAACCATTTTTTCCATTTACCGACGCAAGTCAAAACCCGGCACAGTGGCCAATCTTGCCGATTTTCTCCAGCCCGGTGTAGATCTTGTCGCTGCCGGATACGTGATCTATGGCTCTTCTACCATGCTCGTATTCAGCACGGGAAATGGGGTGAATGGATTTACCCTCGACACCTCAATCGGCGTATTTTGTCTGTCGCATCCGAACATGAAAGTACCCAAGGACGGAAAAATTTATTCGATCAACGAAGGCAATTACAAGCAATTTCCGGAAGGGGTAAAACGCTACATCAAATATTGCCAGGAAGAAGATAATTCCACCGATCGCCCTTACACGAGCCGTTACATCGGCTCGCTCGTCGCCGATGTACACCGAAATATGATCAAAGGCGGCATTTACGTTTATCCATCCACCGGCAGCAATCCGCAGGGAAAACTCCGGCTGATGTACGAAAACATTCCGCTCGCTTTTATTGTTGAACAAGCCGGTGGGAAAGCCACAGACGGAAAAAACCGAATATTGGAAATTCCACCTACACATTTACACCAACGCACACCCCTTTTTATTGGGTCGAAAAACATGGTAGAGAAAGCCGAAGAATTTATGGCTGTACACTCCCCTGTTACGCCCCTTCATGAAGCATGAATTTAGAATCTCTAGCCGCAATTTTTTCTGACGACAACCGTTCGTCCTTGATCTCCAATGCCCTAAAAACTGAAAAAGCGCGTCTCGTTCTGAAAGGACTTGTGGGTTCCGGGATGGGTTTTGTGGCTCAGGGGGTGATCTCAAAAGACAGCAACGACCACATCTTCATTTTCAGTGACAAAGAAGAAGCGGCCTATTTTCTGAATGACTTGCAGCGTTTCGAAAGCAGCCACTTCAAGGTATTTTTCTATCCCGAATCGTACCGGATGCCATATGTCTCCGAAAATACCGACAATGCGAACATCGTGCTCCGCGCCGAGGTATTGCGCGAACTGAGTGGTAAGTCGAAATGGCCGCGCATCGTGGTGACTTATCCGGAGGCCCTTTCGGAAAATGTCGTAACCAAAAAACAGCTCAAAAGTCACTCTTTTGAACTCCTTCTCGGCGGAAATTATTCCATCTGGTTTTTAAATGAGTTGCTCACCGAATACCATTTTCAGCGGGAAGATTTCGTTTACGAACCCGGACAGTTTTCCATTCGCGGGGGAATCGTTGACATCTTCTCTTTTGGTGAGGAATACCCATATCGCATTGAGTTTTTTGGAGACGAAGTTGAATCGCTCCGAAAATTTGACCCGGTGACCCAGTTATCCGTCAACCCCGCAAAAAAATTCAGCATCGTTCCGAATATCCAGCACAAATCGATG
>JBBSDD010000523.1:0-2548 GCA_038249755.1 Flavobacteriales bacterium
ACCCCCGGCCCCTCTCAAGAGGGGAGCGTAGCTCGGAGATTTGAGTAAGGATGAGATTGAACAGGATTCGGAGATTTGACAGGATTGAAAGACGCACCCCCGGCCCCTCTCAAGAGGGGAGTGTGGCTCGGGAACTTTTACATTGATTTCATAATATTGGCGCTCGAAGATTTGGTGGAAAAAAGGACACACCCCCGGCCCCTCTCAAGAGGGGAGTGTGGCTCGGAGATTTGAGTAAGGATGAGATTTTCCGCAATGAACTACCTGGCATTAAATTCCTTTTGCCGAAAGGCTGGAATACCGTATTTTCGCGGCAAAGATAACTCCATGCGATTTTTTATAGATACTGCAAACCTCGACCAAATCCGCGAAGCCCAGGATCTGGGCGTACTCGACGGCGTAACCACCAACCCATCACTGATGGCCAGGGAAGGCATCACGGGCGAATCGAATGTGATACAACACTACCTCGACATCTGTGAAATCACAGACGGTCCGGTGAGCGCCGAAGTGATTTCGACCGACTTCAAGACAATGGTGTCAGAAGGCGAAAGACTCGCTGACCTCCACCCAAATATCGTGGTGAAAATACCGATGATTCGCGACGGGGTGAAGGCATTGCGCCATTTTACCGACAAGGGAATCAAGACCAATTGCACCTTGATATTTTCTGCCGGACAGGCATTGCTGGCCGCCAAAGCAGGCGCTACATACATGTCGCCTTTCATAGGAAGATTGGATGATATTTCGGTTGATGGTATTCAATTGATCGAGCAGATTCGTTTGATTTACGATAATTACGGGTACGAAACGCAGATACTCGCGGCCTCCGTGCGCCACACCATGCACATCATCCAATGTGCTGAAGTGGGCGCCGACGTGATGACCGGTCCGCTAAGCGCCATACTCGGCCTCTTGAAACACCCGCTCACTGACAGTGGGCTGGCCCAGTTTCTCGCCGACCACAAAAAAGCGGCATCTGCCATCGCTTAATTCCAAATTTTATTTCTGAAAAGCCACCACAGGATTTGGGGTGGCTTTTTTGGCTCAAAACCCTACCTTTGATTTTCATCATAATCTTACCCTTATGCTTCTCAACATACATCCGGAAAATCCAGACCCCAAACGCATGAACCAAGTGGTAGACTGTCTGCGCGGCGGCGGCGTGATCATCTACCCCACCGATACGGTATACAGCATCGGTTGCGACCTGATGAATCCAAAGGCGGTGACCCGTGTGGCTCAGCTCAAAGGCCTGAAACCGGAAAAAGCCAACTTTTCGCTGATCTGTTTTGACTTGAGCCATATATCGGAATACGCGCGCATCGAAACGCCCGATTACAAACTGATGAAAAAATCACTGCCAGGCGCCTTCACCTTCATACTCAACGCCAGCAGCAAGGTGCCGAAGATATTCAAGAGCAACAAAAAGACCATCGGCATCCGTGTTCCCGACAACTCCATAGCGCGGGAACTTGTGCGCCTGCTCGGAAATCCGCTCATAGCGACATCGGTGCACGATGATGATGAAGTGCTGGAATACACCACCGACCCGGAGCTCATTCACGAAAAGTACAACCAACAGGTGGACATCGTGATCAATGGGGGTTTTGGAAACAATGAAGCTTCGACTATTGTGGATCTTACTACGGGGGCGCCGGAGATTGTAAGGCAGGGGATTGGTATTGTTAATTTTTAGTTATTGGTTTTTTGGTTTGGTTTTTTAGTTTTTGATCCTTTATTTTTGGTCTTTTATTTTTGAATTAAGTGATTGATTTAATTTGACTAACAGACACTTGCGTACTTTAAAACACCGCATTTAATTTTGCTCAGCGGCAACCGAAACACTATTACCATCAATAATTTCAAATGGATTAAAAATACTTTCAGAATTATCATCCGTTTTCATCTGCTTATATGTCAAAGCTATATTATTTACTCAAGTTTCGCTTGGGCACAAAAAGTGCTCCCGAGCAAATTTAATCGGGCATTGCGTAAAGTATAGCACAATGGTCAGGTCCCATGCCCCTGGCGTGGCAGGGAGTGATTTTTGAAGGAGCACAGCGGATTCAAAAATTAAACTTAGCGACGAAGGAGTGCTCTCACTGCCTGACTGCTGGAAGCAGTACCAAAGGGAACAATCGAGATCCGTCCGGGAAAGTAAATTCTTGGTCAGGTCGAGTGATTTTTGAAGGAGCGCAGCGGATTCAAAAATTGAACTTAGCGACGACGGAGCGCTCTCATGACCGAAGGGAATAATCGAGACCCTTCCGGGAAAGTAAATCTCCACCGCTTCTCGATATAATTTTCAACCTGAGAATCTGCTCACCTCGATGCGCTGCGGTGGCATCTTCTATTGTTGAAAATCACTACCAATGAACTACTTTTTAACGCATTGATTCATGGCTATTTCTAACTCAAGTTTTTTTGTTGTCTCGAAGTGACCAGGTTTACAAGTATAAATGATGTGCGAAACTTAGTTATTTACAAAAAACAATATAATATGACAAAGACAATGAAGCAGGTGCAACTTAACGAATATGGTTCA
>JBBSDD010000524.1:0-2546 GCA_038249755.1 Flavobacteriales bacterium
GAAATGCCAGCGCAAAATGAAAAAGGTGCAAAGTGGCAGTTGTGAACCGGATGTTTAGTCTGAAATACGCATTTACCGCAACCCACATGCAAACCAGTAAAGAAAAGCCACCTACAAAATAATTGTAAGTGGCTTTTTTGTTGGCGTACCCGAGTTGAGTCGAACGATCGGCCCCTTCCTTAGGAGTGGAGGCAATCATCAATTTGGGTGCAATAAGTCATATTGGTAAAATAATGGGCCGCAAATACTAATTTGCGGCCCATCTCAGTATACAACTTTATTTCCCGGTAGATAACTTTATTTCACCGAGACAACACGAGACACTAAGTATCTGATTTTATTCCACCGTAACACTTTTTGCCAGGTTGCGAGGTTGGTCCACATCGGTCCCTTTCAGTACCGAAATGTGGTAGGCCAGGAGCTGCAACGGCACCGACAGCAGCAGTGGGTCGAGATCTTCGTTCAGATTCGGTATTTCGATGGTGGTTTCGACTCTGCCCCCCACCTCGGTGTCCCCTTCACTGCACAGAGCGATGACTCGGCCACCGCGAGCAATGACTTCCTCCATGTTTGAAAGAGTTTTGTCAAAGGCGCTGTTTTTGGGTACCAGAACCACAACCGGTACATTCTCGTCGATCAGGGCAATTGGGCCGTGTTTCATTTCGCCGGCCGGGTAGCCTTCGGCGTGGATGTAGGAAATCTCCTTTAGTTTGAGTGCGCCTTCCAGGGCAATCGGGAAGTTCTTTCCGCGCCCAAGGTAAAGGAAGTCGCGGGCGTTCATGTATTTTTTTGCAATTATCTCGACAGAGTCATTCAGTTTCAAGGTTTCTTCCAGCATGGCTGGCACCTGCTTGAGTGCTGCAATCATGCGCTGGCCGGATGGTGCGTCGATTGAACAGGTGGCTCGGCCCAGGCGGATTGTGAATAAGTATAGTGCGGTCAGTTGTGTTACGAAGGCTTTGGTGGAGGCCACGCCTATCTCAGGGCCGGCGTGGGTGTAGATGACGCCGGCCGATTCGCGGGCAATCGAGGAATCAACCACATTGCAAATGGCCATGTTCATTGCGCCGCGTGTTTTTGCTTCCCGCAACGCAGCCAGCGTGTCGGCTGTCTCGCCGGATTGGGATATGACGATAGCCAGTGTACTCTCATTGATAACCGGGTTTCGGTAGCGGAACTCGGAAGCGATATCGACTTCTACCGGAATGCGGCAGTACCCTTCAATGTAGAATTTGCCTACCAGTGCGGCATGCCAGGAGGTGCCGCAAGCGATGATTACAATCCTTTTAACGGCGGCCAGTTGTCGATCGCTGAATGGCAGATCCTCAAGGTATACGTCCCCCTCGCTCTCCAGCAGTCGTCCGGCGATGGTGTCGCGTACGGCTCGGGGCTGCTCATGGATTTCTTTGAGCATGAAGTGCCGGTAGCCTCCCTTTTCTGCCATCATTGGCGACCAGTCAATGTGTCGTGCGGTTTTATTGAGTACTTCGCCTGCAATGGTCGAGAAGTTTGCCGCGCCGTCGTGGAAGACGACCATCTCTCCGTCTTCCATGAATACCATTTCGCGTGTGTGGGCCAGGATGGCCGGGATGTCGGAGGCAACAAAAAATTCCCCGTCTCCCAGACCAACTACCATGGGCGAACCGAGCTTGGCAGCAATAAGCGTTCCCGGCTCTTTTTCGTTGAGTATGCAGACAGCGAAGGCGCCACGCAGTTCGGCCAGTGCCAGCCGGACGGCTTTTTCAAAATTGACTTCAGTCTTCAGCTTTTCTTCGGTCAAGTGGGCAATAACCTCTGTGTCGGTATCGCTGTTAAATACATGACCAGCCTGTCTGAGTTGTTCCCTGAGCTGCAGATAGTTTTCGATGATGCCATTGTGTACTACGATGACGGACCCGGCCTTGTGGGGGTGGGCATTGATCTCTGACGGCCGACCGTGGGTCGCCCAGCGTGTATGACCGATGCCGATGGTGCCTGAGAGCGGCTGCTCGCGCAGGAGGTTTTCCAGGTTGATCAGTTTGCCTTCACTGCGGCGTGTGGCCGATTCACCTGAGGAGAGTGTGGCGATGCCGGCCGAGTCGTACCCGCGATATTCAAGCTTTTTCAGCCCTTCCAGAATAATTGGCGTCGCCTGCTGACCGCCGATGTAACCTACAATACCGCACATTCAGAATTCCTCCGGAGATGCTAATTTAATGATAAAGTGTGACTTTGTTACCATATTTTCATGCTTGCGGCACGTAAAAAAAATGTTTCACATTTTTGTCGTTCGTAAAATGGCACTGAACATCTGGTTCTGGTCGGATTGGGATACCGAAATCACCATTTCGACATCACAAAGCCGGCCACATACATCCCGTATTTTCTGGCGGGTGGTTGTACCGATCAGGCCGCTGCTGCCGGCAGTAAGCCGCGGAACGTTTCAGTTTGGATTTCAACGACTGGCAAACAATATCTGCAGATTGTCAAAGTCGGCAAAGGGCGTTACGCCATTCTTCCACCGGTTAGTCAGTAGCCCGGGTCTTAATTTTAAAAGCGCGTGCTCC
>JBBSDD010000525.1:0-2541 GCA_038249755.1 Flavobacteriales bacterium
TCTGTAACTTTCATTGCCTTTCAACGCTGCCATATCATTTCGTTTTTAAATTAGTAAATTCATAACCTTCTCATCATAAGTGTATTTACACCAAATATCTTCGGCCCCAGGTGTCCCAGGTGGCCTACACGTCCACCAACACCCTACCAACAGCTCAACTACCAGCATCCAATCAGCCACCTACTAGCCACCAAAAAGAACCCAACAATGGGGGTAACCCATACCTTACCCATAGTTAACCCATAGTCTACCCATACTTAACCCATACTCCAAAACGTGGTTTATGAAATTTTATTTTGCGAATCGCCTCACACACAGACGCCAAAACAAGATACAAAAAACGATCTCTAATTTCAAGTTTCACTAAAAAAATGTTGTCACTCACATCGTAAATCCCAAATCCCAAATCGCAAATCCAAAATCGTAAATTTGCCCACAATGATTTTATACAACGTAACCGTAAGCATAGACCACGGCGCAGAAGAAGCCTGGCTTGAGTGGATGAAGGCTGTACACATACCCGATGTGATCGCCACCGGGTATTTCGTGCAAGCCCGCATAGCCCGCATCCTCGCCGAAGAGGAAGGTGGAAAATCTTACAGTGTGCAATATTTTGCGAAAAGCATGACTGACTTTGAAGCCTACGAACGCACTGAAGCCGCCCGTTTGCGCAGAGATCACCAGGATAAATTTGGCGCCCAAACCGCAGCTTTCAGAACCCTGCTCCACATCGTACACGACTCCAATGAATAAAGTCCGGGCCAAAAAACATCTCGGGCAGCATTTCCTGACGGAAATACCCATCGCCGAAAAAATCGCCGCATCCCTGACCATGGCAACCAGTGCGGGCCATGTACTCGAAATCGGACCCGGAACAGGCATCCTCACCCGGGCCCTGCTCGCACGCGATATCGCTTCTTTGCAGTTGATCGAAATAGACAAAGAATCAGTGGATTACCTCCACACCAACCATCCGGAACTCAAAGGACTGATCATCGAAGGCGACTTTTTAAAACTTCCCCTCGAAACCCTTTTCGGCGGCGAAGCATTTTCCCTGATTGGCAACTTTCCTTACAATATCTCTTCGCAGATCCTTTTCCGCATGCTGGAAGATGTGGAACGCATACCAGAAATGGTCGGCATGTTTCAGCGCGAAGTGGCCCTGCGTATCGCCTCGCCACCGGGCAACAAAGACTATGGCATTCTCAGCGTGCTCATCCAGACTTACTACTCGGTCGAATATCTTTTCACCGTCGAACCGGGCGCTTTCAACCCGCCGCCCAAGGTGCGAAGCGCCGTAATCCGCCTTTTGCGAAATGACCGAAAAAGCCTGCCCGTTTCCGGAAAATTTTTCAAAGCCGTGGTTAAAACAGCCTTCAATCAGCGGCGAAAAACCCTTCGCAACAGCCTGGCATCGCTCATCAGACCCCACCACATGGCGGGCAATGAAACCCTTTTTTCTCTCCGGCCCGAACGGCTTGACCCGGATACGTTCCTCCATCTGGCCGCGTTGTTATACGAACCCGGAGAACCACAAAGTTAATCCGGGTTCCGGTCTGCCTCCACTTCATTTTGTGTACTTTTGGCGCAGCCTAAAAGTGAGAACCCATGCAGTTTGAGCTCACAAAAGAATATCTGGACGAACTGCGCGATGCCATCGACGATGGCCGCGACAGCTTTCTGAGAACGGAGCTCGCCGCCCTTCACCCGGCTGATATTGCCGAAATTTTCGACAAACTCCGGGTCAACGAAGCCAATTACATTTTCAAATTACTTGAAAATGAAAAAGCTGCAGATGTCATGTTGGAGCTGGACGAGGAAGACAGGGAAAAATTGCTCGCCACCCTCACCTCGCGCGAAATCGCCGAACAGGTCATCGACAACATCGACTCGGATGATGCGGCCGACGTGCTCTCCGAACTTTCTGACGAAAAACAGGCCGAAGTCATCGCCCTCTTGTCCAGCGAAGCCCAGAAAAAAGACATCAACGACCTCCTGCGTTACGACGAAGATTCGGCCGGAGGTATCATGGCCAAGGAGCTCGTCAAAGTCCAAAGCACATGGACCATTGCCCGCGGTATCCGCGAAATGCGCAAACAAGCCGAAGGCATCGATCAGGTCTACACCGTCTACGTGATCGATGCAGAAGGACGCCTGCTTGGCACGCTTCCGCTAAAAAAATTATTGTTTTCCTCTTCCTCCATCAAGACCCCGATTTCGGAAATATTCGTGAGCCATCCGCTCAATTATGTTTACCCCGATACGTCGGGCGAGGATTGTGCCAATATCATGGAAAAGTACGACCTCGTCGTGTTACCGGTCGTCGACCAGGATATGCACCTGCTCGGTCGCATCACCATCGACGACGTGGTCGACCTGATCAAAGAAGAAGCAGAGCGCGACTACCAACTCGCTTCAGGTATCTCCGAATCGGTGGAAGCCGATGATACCGTATGGAGACTCACCCGGGCGCGACTTCCGTGGTTGTTGATCGGTATGTTTGGCGGCGTAATGGTGGCCCAGGTCATCGGGATTTTCGAA
>JBBSDD010000526.1:0-2532 GCA_038249755.1 Flavobacteriales bacterium
AAATGAAAAAGATATCTGGCAGGGGCTATTCGACTTTCCCTCCATTGAGGAAATTCCGGATGCGGATCCACTGAAGATGCGTGAGTTGATCACCCATTTATTTCCAGACATTCTCACTGAAAAACTACCTGCATTTCCTGCCAGGGTTTACACACATCAACTCACGCATCAACGCATTGAAGCGCAATTCTGGCATTTTCATTTTAGCGGGAGCGTGATCAATAATTCAGTATATTTAAGCGTTCCAAAATCGGAAATTAGCCAAATGGCCGTTCCCAGATTGGTTCACAAATATCTCGAAGACGCAGGTTTCCTTCAGGTAGCCCCCAATTGAATTATATTTGTACCGATATTTTTATCTATGGCAGGAGTAAACAAAGTAATCCTTGTAGGCAATTTGGGCATGGACCCGGAAGTACGAACACTCGAAAGTGGTGTGAAAGTCACCCGGTTGCGCCTCGCAACTTCAGAAACATATTTAAAAGATGGCGTAAAAGTCGAACAAACCGAATGGCACAATGTAACCATGTGGCGGGGGTTGGCCGAGGTTGCCGAAAAGTATCTCAACAAAGGAAGTCAGGTATATATCGAAGGAAAGCTGCGAACCCGGTCTTGGAAAGACTCGGAAGGCAATGACAAGTACGCTACAGAAGTAGTCGCAGAAAATATGCTCATGCTCGGTGGAAAATCCGGGCCAGATAATTTTGGGAAACAACAAAGTGACGAATCTCAGAAACAACCAATTTCCGTCAATTCGGGCGATTCGCTTGATGGGTCAGACGGCCTGCCATTCTAAAACCCTAAAGACTAACAAACGCCAACCGCATTGGAACCTCCCAGTATAGAAAACCTTTCCCTCCTCACATCCCTTTTTCAACCACTCAGCGTTGAGGTTATAATTGCGATTGTGGTGGAATTCATTCTGTTGTTATGTTCCGCGCTCATATCGGCATCTGAAGTTGCCTATTTTTCTCTTAGTCCCGCCGATAGAGGGGTTTTGGAAAACGAAAAGTCCAATGCCTCCAAAAGGGTTATTGAACTCCTTGAAAAACCCCAACGCCTTCTCGCGACCATCCTGATTGGCAACAATCTCGTAAATGTCGGCATCGTTATTCTGTCTTCTTTCATCATTGAAGGCAGTTTTAATTTTGAGGCTTACGATGCCTGGGTCGCTTTTGCTATTCAGGTAGGAGCTGTCACATTTCTTTTGCTGCTACTAGGTGAGGTGATTCCAAAAGTATATGCCACCACCAATTCGCTTCTCATTTGCAGAATGATGTCATTGCCGTTGCACGTTTTGAGGGCAATATTCAAACCCGTCAGTACTGCCCTTATTTCCAGCACGACCCTCATAAACAGAAGGGTAAAAAAAAGAACTTCAGAATACCGCGCCGATGAAATGGAACATGCCCTGGAATTGACGCGCGACCGGGATTCCAGTCCCGACGAAGAAAAAATACTCAAGGGAATCGTCCGGTTTGGGAATACCGATGTGAAACAAATCTTCACCCCACGAACGGAAGTTATTGGTTTTGATATTACCACCGAATACCGCTCCCTTCTGGAAGAATTGCTTGAACAGGGTTTCTCACGGGTACCCATCTACCGTGAAACGCTCGATCAGGTGATTGGCATTTTGTACCTAAAAGATCTTCTACCCTATTCGGAAGAGGAAGAAATGAACTGGCAGAGCCTTGTGCGCCAACCTTATTTCGTTCCCGAAAATAAAAAGCTGGATGACCTGCTTCAGGAATTTCAAAAGAAAAAAGTACACATGGCCATTGTGGTCGATGAATATGGCGGCACTTCGGGTATCGTAACATTGGATGACATCATCGAAGAGATCGTGGGCGACATCACCGACGAATACGATGATGAGGATATTTTCTATTCCAAGCTGGATGAAAGCAATTACGTTTTTGAAGGCAAGACGCCTCTTGTTGACCTCTACAAAATTTTGGAAATCGACGGCGCCAATTTTGAAGAGGCCAAAGGAGAATCAGATACCCTTGCGGGTTTTATTCTGGAAGTTACCGGAAAGATTCCATCCAAAAATGAGCGCATCAAATTCGAAAACTATGTCTTAACCGTAGAAGCTGCCGACAAGAGGAGAATCAAGCGGGTAAAACTCAGCATTCAGAATCTGGTCAATTCAGACGAAGAAAAAAACAACAACCGGTGATGAGCCGGCTCCCTTTCATGGCGGTTCTCACAATGATCCTGGTATCCTGTGGCGACGATGATGCCGTTCCAAAACCCGTGGGTTATTTCCGAATCGATACACCAGATCACGCCTACGTTTCAAAGCAGGGCCATTGTCCCTTTATTTTCGAGACATCGGCATACAGTCGTCTGGAATTCATTCAGGATACGGATGGTCCGCCCATATGTTGGTTTGATATCCACTACCCAAATTACAAGGCAAAGATCCACATGACGTATAAGCCCGTGGAAAACAATTTGCGCGAATATCTCGAAGAATCCCGCAACCTCACGTACGAACATCAGATCAAGGCAAGCCGCATCAATGCA
>JBBSDD010000527.1:0-2531 GCA_038249755.1 Flavobacteriales bacterium
CAAATGCCCTGCGCTGGCGGTAAAACCAAGACCCCGATACGGCCCTTCGGGCCTACGAAGATCTCACCACTCCGTGGCTCCTGGGAGTTTTTCACAACCGAAAAACGCACAAGTGACGTGCGAAACTTGAGTTAATGTCTCTTTATTTCCCAATTTCGATCTCCACCCGTCTCTCATCTGGTTGGAATTTCTCCTGAGATTCCTGCGCGCCTTTTCCGCGCACATCGAGTTGGGATGTTTTGACTCCACGTTCGGTAAGATAATCAGCCACCCACTGGGCGCGTAGTTTGGAGAGGGTGAGGTTGTAGTCTGCATTTCCACTCCCGTCTGTGTGGCCGGTCAGTGTGGCTTTCCTTTCGGGAAATTTCTTTAGATCATTCGCTACCTGGTCGAGTTTGTCGCGCTCTCCCTGTGCTGGCATTTCTTTGTTCAGGCCAAATGTGCATACCACCGGATAATTTACGTCCGACTTGGGTGGAGCAGCCGGAGGAGTGGGCACTTTGCGCGTTTCTGCCGTTAGCCGGGGGGGTGTGATGGTATCTCGGGTTGAAGTGGTTTTCACAATATCAATAGATTCTTTCGGGATGCTGTCCGGATCGAATGGTATACTGTCGCTTTCCAGGCTGTCCAGCTTTGCATAAGCCTGTGAAGTAATCAGGGCCTGATATTGTTGGTCAATTCGTTCTTTTTCTCTTTTCAGGCTGTCGAGCTGAAACGCCAGTCGTTTTTCTGCTTCCGTGCTATCGGCAGATGTTCTGTCACGGCGCGGGGTAACAGACGTTGATTCCACAAACAAATCCCGTTGAGGTCTGGGTTGATTTGTAGTGGTTGACTGGGGTTGAACAGCGGTCGGTGAAACCATCGATCTCAGGAGTTCATTTTGCTCCCGGAGCAACCGGTTTTGTTCTTCCAGATCACTGCTGTTGCCACTGCCGCCACCCGTTCCGGCCACTACCACGGTATTGCCTGGGTTTCTTCGTCTGTCGTCCTCCTCATAACTGCGCCCGGATTCCGTTGGCGTGGTGGATTTTTGGTTGTCGTCGTATCGCCGATCCCCATTGTCCGTCGGCCGCGTCTCCTGATAGTTCCTTCGATCATCTTCCCGACCTCGGTTCTCCTCTCTGCTTGGGTCTTCTGATGATTTGGGAGCATCTCTATATCTGATTTCCTCCCGATATATTCGCTCCGTGGGTTCCCACATTTCTTTGATGAATACAGTATCGGTACGCCATAAAAATGTCGTGTCATTTTCCCCATAGGCAGTTGTATCTCTTTGCCACACGGCGGTGGTATCGCTTTGCCACGATGTGCTGGAATCTCTTTCCTCCTGAGGGGTGGTCATTTTGCTCCATATATCGGTCCTTTCACCATCCGAAGCGCTCCGACGTTTGTACAGGCTGTCCATTTTCATGAAAATGGCGACTGAATCTGCTGCGCTCAATTGCTCATCCACAAAGAGGGAATCCTGTAAAAATTCTTCAAGGTATAAAGTATCGCTGTTCATTGCAGCAAATTCATTTTCAGGCGCATGAAGCTTGGTCATAGGCAGAAAGTCGTGCATAGGCAGCGGAGCCTGATGGTTCAGAGATATCTTCTGATCATTGGAAGTGTTATTTGTTCCCTCACTTTTTTCAGCCACACTTGCATTCCGCAAGTTTTGCGAAGTGGTTCTGAACACGGGTCCTTTAAATGTGCTCTCCCGTCTACCGAAATGGTAATTCAAACCCAATTTATAAAAATGGTAACGGTTTCTTTCGGCCACATCGCCACTGAGCACGATTTCTTCCGGCGCCAGGATTTCAAGGGCCAATTCCACAGTGATCCGATCTCCGAATCGCATTTTGAGTCCATTTTCGAAAGAGAAAGCGTAACCCGTTCTGGTCACCGATGAATTGGGATTCCGCATAATGGTTTCTTCTCCATAGCCGAATCCAATTTTATGAAAGGGCGTTAGAAAAGCCCGCTCGCTCAACATAAATCCATTGTCCCAATAGAAACCCAATCGCGCACCGCCATATTTGGACGTTTCCACTTGTCCACCTTCCGATTCCATCCAGAGAAAATTCACACCCAGCGTCCAGGCGCGGCCTAATCTGTGGTCGAGACTCAGGCCAACACCATACAGATCGGTATTTTCAGGCAACTGAAACTCGCTGCCGTAGTGGATGATTCCACCTTGTGGACTGATTTTCCAATTATAGAGGTCTCGCTGAGCTTCGAGATTGGGGCTCATGCCCAGAATGAAAAATGAGAGTATGCAGAGGTATAATGCTTTCATGGAGTAGGGTTTTATTCAATTTATCTTAACGGCTCAATCCCAACCAGAGATTGAGTTCGATACTGGCCCCGATAAATGGTCTTACGAAAACATCGCCGCCCCCATCCGCATTTTCAAGCACTGTGACACCCGCATTGAAGCGTATGAAGTGGGCAGTTTTATAGCCGTAAGCCAGATAGAATGGTCTTTCGATAAATGGGCCCGTGTATTCCACATCCTCATCCAATTGAAAATTGTTCACAAAAACGCCTGC
>JBBSDD010000528.1:0-2528 GCA_038249755.1 Flavobacteriales bacterium
GGGCTCGGCGGCCAATGGCATCACGGTGGTGAATGGTCGACTCTATCCCGAACTGATGGAAAAAATGGCGGCCATCAATACCAAAAGTGAATTACTTCCAAAAATCAAATTGCGCGGTAAGGCTGCAAACAGCGACCATTACTGGTTTTCGGAGGCAGGCGTTCCTGCGATTTTCATCTACACGGAAGGAAATATCACCGCCTACCACGATGTAATCGACATAGCTTCCAGTCTTGACTGGACCAATTATGCAGAGGTTTTTACCCTTCTCACGGAATTTATAAAAACGCTCTAACCATGGCAAAACTCGTCCTCGTACCCACGCCCATTGGCAATCTCGGCGACATCACGATCCGCGCACTGGAAGTTTTGAAGTCGGCAGACGGGGTGCTTGCGGAAGATACCCGAACATCCGGACGCCTGCTCAAGCACTACGAAATCTCCCAGGAGATGATCCCATTTCACGCACACAACGAACACCGTGTGGTAGAGCGCATCGTGGAGAGAATAAAAGGTGGACATACGCTGGCTCTGGTTACTGATGCCGGTACTCCGGGAATTTCAGACCCCGGATTTTTGCTCGTGCGCGCCTGTGTGGCTGCGGGAATCGAAGTGGAAACGTTGCCCGGAGCCACGGCTTTTGTGCCCGCCCTTGTCAATTCAGGATTTCCCACAGATAGGTTTTGTTTTGAAGGTTTTCTCCCACCCAAAAAGGGTCGAAACAAACGCATGTTGGCCCTGGAATCCGAAACCCGTACGATGATATTTTACGAATCGCCGCACCGGATTTCCAAAACCCTGCAGCAATTTACCGAAGTTTTCGGACCCGATCGGGAAGCAGTGGTGGCCAGAGAAATCACCAAACTTCACGAAGAAACCATTCGCGGCACATTGGCCGAGCTGGTGGCTCACTTTGAGACCCAGCCGCCCAAAGGGGAGATGGTCGTTGTACTCCAAGGAAATTCCAAATGAAAGCAGTTTACCTCAAAAAATTCGGCACACCGGACGAAGCATTCGAAATCCGTGAAACCGCAAAACCCGAACCCAAACCCGTGCAACTTCTCATCAAGGTGCAATCCTTCGGACTGAACTTTGCAGATGTCCTTGCACGAAAAGGGCTGTACCCGGAAACCCCCGACCGGCCATGCATCATCGGTTACGAAGTGGTGGGCACCGTCGAAAAACAGGGATCGGAAGTACCAGGCAACATGGTTGGCAAACGCGTGGTGGCCATGACGCGTTTTGGTGGTTACGCCGAATTTGTCGCCACCGATTACCGCGCCGCAGCCGTGCTTCCCGCCGATTATCCCGCCGAAAAAGCAGTGGCGCTCGCGACCCAGTATACCACGGCTTATGTTTGTGCGCAGGAAAGCATGAACTTATATCCGGGCGACCGGGTGCTGGTTCACGCCGGAGCTGGTGGGGTGGGCATCGCCCTGATACAAATGACGCTGGCCAAAGGATGTGAGGTATTTGCGACAGCAGGATCTCAGGAGAAGGTTGACTTTTTGCGAAAGCTGGGTGTACAACATCCGGTGAACTATCGAAGAGAAGATTACGGCGAAGCCATCCGGAAAATCCTTGGTCCGAACCGGCTTGATGCCACCTTTAATTCCCTTTCCGGGAAAAGCGTCCCGAAAGACATGAAATTATTGGGTTCCGGCGGAAAGCTCGTCATCTTCGGCGCTGCGAGCCGCGTAGGCAAATCCGGTGGCATTTTCAGCAGCCTGGCTATGCTTCTGCAAACGGGATTTGTTTCTCCTATTTCGCTGATTATGCGCTCAAAATCTGTCATTGGCATCAATATCTTAAAGCTTAGCGATTACAAACCGCAGTTGGTTGCCGCATGCCTGCAGGAAGTGGTGAAGCTGGCCGAAGCCGGAAAGCTAGACCCCGTTGTGGGCGGGCATTATTCTATTGATCGGCTGAATGAGGCCCACTCGGCTTTGGAAAATCGGGGCACGATCGGGAAACTTTCGGTGAGCTGGTAAATATTAGCGATTTGGGATTGCAGATTTACCTGCCAGCAGCAGGCTGGCGATTTGGGATATACGATTGGCATTTGACCTTGCCTGATTTTGGTTGAAAATAGAAACGTTAATTTGTTCGTTGAAAACTCAAGCAGTTGGGTATTTTTTCTTCTTTGGATTCTGTCGGGTATCCCAAAAAATCAGAAGATCAATTCGGTCATCGTAGACTTTATAAATGAGCAAATTGTGAGACGTTACGAGAGCTTCATGCACATTCTCTATATTTGTTTTCCTAAACATTCTGGGATGAGTCAGGATTAGATTCACTACTCGATCTGTAGCGTCTATTAAATGAATGACATCTTCCAATGTCCAATTTTCTTCCAGATAGCTTATAATTTGCTCAAAAGTTTTTTGTGCTTCGGGAGTCCAAGAGACTATTTTCGCCATTTCCGATATTTCTTCATGACTTATTAATGAGATTGGCCTTCACCAGATGATGATTGTTTCAAGACTTTTTGTAAGGATTCCTGCACAATGGATGGCAAATCGTCATAC
>JBBSDD010000529.1:0-2524 GCA_038249755.1 Flavobacteriales bacterium
CAATTGATCCCCTTCCCAAACTTCTGCGCTGTGTGCCATGCCTTGTTCATGAAGTTTTTTGTATGCCTCTTTCATGTGTCGCGTTATCCAGGTTCCATTCTGGCCTTTTCGGGGTATTTCAGCACACCGATCTATAACTTCAGCGAAAGCTGAATCAAGCCTGAAAGTATACCGACCATCGGTCAATACTTTGCGCATACTTTTTTGAATCCGAACTTCATTGGGTTCCAGAATAAACCGTGGATCGGGACTCCACCACAAGATGGGCTCACCCTCATTGAACCAGGGAAAAATTCCGCTTTGATAAGCAAGCAAGAGCCAATCTTCGCGCAGTTCGCCGCCGATAGCCAGAAGCCCATCTTCATTGGCATGGTCTGCAGGTGGAAAGGCCATATGATATGGGTCGAGTTGATAGACTGGCATGGCTCAAATATACCAACACATTCATTAGCGCCCAGATGTATCAGGACCGAAATGACCTTATATTTGTCTCGTGAACGCATGGATTCAAAAATTTATTGAAGCATTCGACCACCCATTACCTGGTTGGGAGGCCCAAAGCAAAATGATCAATTACAGCCGCACAAACCTGACGGAGGCTGCGCTCCATGATCCGGAAGCCAGACCGGGGGCTGTTTTGATTCTGATTTATCCAAAAAACGACGAACTCCATACCATCCTCACGCTCCGCAATGTATACCCGGGAACCCACAGCGGACAAGTGAGTTTTCCAGGCGGAAAACGGGATCCGGAAGATGACGATTTATGGACAACTGCTTTGCGGGAAGCCAGGGAAGAAGTTGGTTTAAATTCTGAAGATGTTGAATTTATTGGACAGATGACGCAAATCTATATCCCCCCGAGCCGTTTTTTGGTCACACCTTTTTTAGCGGTTTGTCGACACGCCCCTGCATTAAAAGCAGATCCCAAAGAAGTGGCACGAATTATCGAAACGCCAATTTCACTTTTTCTGAATCCAGAAATAATTTCGGCACGTGAAATATATGTCGAGGTTCTGAAAGCCAAAATGGAAGTGAAATATTTCGGCATTGACGGTGAAACTGTTTGGGGTGCTACAGCAATGATTTTAAGTGAGCTAGCCGAAATGGCCATCAAACACAAGTTGCCTTTAAAAATTTAATTTTCTCCTATTGAATCCAACCCTGGGATTTATGCTTCTTCGGGATTTTTAAATTTTGCAATTACGGATTCTGATACGCCTGTAAAGCTGTAACCTCCATCGTGAAAAAGATTTTGCATGGTGACGTAGCGTGTTAGGTCACTGAACATGGATATCACATAGTTGGCACAATCGTGGCCACTGGCATTGCCCAAAGGACTCATGGCATCGGCATAAGCCACAAATTCGTTAAATCCCTTCACACCGCTACCGGCCGTGGTCATGGTGGGCGATTGTGATATGGTGTTGATACGCACTTTTTTCTTTACACCGTAATGATATCCGAAACTGCGCGCGATAGATTCCAAAAGAGATTTGGCATCAGCCATATCATTGTAATCAGGAAACACACGCTGGGCTGCGATATAACTCAAGGCCACCACACTCCCCCACTCTTTGATGGCGTCTTTTTCCATGGCAACTTTCAATACGCGGTGCAAACTCATGGCAGAAATATCCATGGTTTTGTGGTAAAAGTCATAGTTGGTTTCGGTGTAATGCTTGGCTTTGCGCACATTGGGAGACATACCTATCGAATGAAGGACAAAATCAACCGGACCACCAAGGTGCTCCATAGATTTCTCAAAAAGATTGTTCAGGTCATCATCACTCGTGGCGTCTGCAGGCACAACCAAAGCATTTCCACAAGCTTCTGCCAATTTGGTGATTTCTCCCATACGCATAGCAATAGGGGCATTCGTAAGCACGATTTGAGCGCCTTCTTCGTGGGCGCGCTGAGCCACTTTCCAGGCAATCGACATGTCATTCAGGGCTCCGAAAATAATCCCTTTTTTTCCTTTTAATAAATTATGGGCCATCTATGAGTACTTTGGTTTGGTGAGCGCAAATATAGAAATTTGAAGGCTTGATGTTAATTTAGGTAAAGCAGGTCGCGCGCATTGGCGAGTGCCGCCTCTGTGGTCACAGATCCACTCAACATCTGGGCTATTTCTCCGATGCGATCATTTTCATCAAGTCGAACAATTCCAGTCTTGGTCTGACCGTTTTCTTCCCTTTTAAAAACCTTGTAGTGTGCGGTGCCTTTCGCTGCAATCTGTGGGAGATGCGTAATACAGATCACCTGCATGCCCTGGGCCATATCCTTCATAATGCGTCCCATGCTGTTGGCCACTTCGCCAGATACGCCGGAATCAATCTCGTCAAAGACAATCGTGGTTCTCTGAGAAACATTTGATGACATTTTTTTGACGGCCAACATCAACCGGGATAGTTCTCCACCCGATGCCACATGTTTTAATT
This sequence comes from Flavobacteriales bacterium, assembly GCA_038249755.1. Taxonomy (GTDB): domain Bacteria; phylum Bacteroidota; class Bacteroidia; order Flavobacteriales_D; family Cryomorphaceae; genus JBBQZU01. The sequence continues at coordinate 2,441 of JBBSDD010000529.1, forward strand.
GTTCAGGCTTCCGACCAGCATTGGCACTAAAGAGCATTGATAACCGATCATAACAATCGACCGTCGTATTTTCAGTTTTTTCGA
>JBBSDD010000530.1:0-2519 GCA_038249755.1 Flavobacteriales bacterium
ATAGAAACATCGAAGGCAACGATCGCCAAAGCACATATTTCGGTGAGATGATTTCCCATGGGCTGGATCGTTTTAGTAATCAAATAACCAGGCTGGAGGTCCACCTGTCGGACGAAAACAGCGACAAATCGGGTCCGGATGACCACCGATGTCTCATAGAAGCGCGTTTGGAAGGCATTCAACCAGTGAGCGTCACGCATACAGCAGACACCCTCGAACACGCCGTCAAAGGCGCCACGGATAAGATGAAGTCCACCCTCACAACCATTGTTGGAAGAATTCAGGAAAAGCGATAATTTCCAAACTGAAATCTATTTCAGAATACCAAGTTTATATTGAAGCCCGAATGATCTGAGATCACCCGGGCTTTTTTTATTTAAAATTCAGAAAATTTTCTGATCAGTATATCTCAGCAGAATATTTCCGCATAATGGATTGAATACCCAATATTGGAATTAATACCCAATCCGGACGGTTGTTCAATTCATAATTCAATTCATAAATGGCTTTCTCCAGAATGAAAGTTTCAAGCATTGCGGTGAGGTCTTCTTCAACAGTTGGTATGAAATTGCTGCCTTGAACTTTTTCCAAATATGCTTTTATAAAAAATCCACTCATGTAATGAAACCAGTGTTCAGCCCAAGGCTGTAATAGCTTGATATCATCATCGCTGTGCTGATTATTACTCACCAAGCCGCTGTAGGCTACATAATGGAATGAGCGTATCATTCCGGCTACATCTCTGAGTGGTGATCTTTTTAATCTTCGCTCACTAAAACTGCGCGATGATTCTCCTTCAAAATCTGTAATTACAAAATCCTTCCCGGTAAACAAGACCTGTTCCAGATGCAAATCTCCGTGATTTCGGATCTTTACTGCTTCAAATTTATTTTTATAAATTCTTTTCAATACGTCGAGAATTTCGCTTCTCAGAGAAAATACTTTGTCAGCTTCCTTTCGAATATTTTCGGGAAGGTATTCCAGTTGTTTGTCAAGGCTCTGATAAGCTCCCCGAACCAGAGACTGCAAGGATGAAAACAGTGATCTTTGGTAATGCAGCGAAAATTCTTCAGGAATAAATCCGGGATTTTTCAGTTCTTGAGAAAGCGCCAAATGCATCTCCGCCGTTCGAACACCGAGCAGACGTGCACGTTCAGCCATTGGCATTCCGATGATTTCTTGTATGGCTGAGGGAAGTTTATCAAATGACACAGGATTGACAAGATCACCCAGTATTTCGAATTTTGGGAGGTCTTTATGATTCAACTCCAAAATTCTATCATTGTAACTTCTCAAATTTTCCAACATGTATGACCAGGCGTTTCCCTGGTTTTGTACATATTCCTGAACCATGGCTACCACAACAGTATCACTGCCAATATTCCATTCCACCGACCCCAATAGTTTGGGGACTTTGGAAAAGCCACCGTTTTCAGAGAAGTACCGGTTCATTTGAAGATCAGGGTTTTCTGACTTTTCTAGTTTCCTGAAATATTTTAAAATAAAATGGTTGTCGTAAGCCAGAATGGTATTGTTGTGATTGGCGCTCAAAATCCGAGGCTTCAAAACAGCATATTTTTTATGTCCCGGGTGAAAATCCTTCAATCCTTCAAACCGGATATTTCCTGTTTTTAAATTTTCCTTTTCAGATTTAATAAATCCTTTTAGTAGAAAATTCTGAAAATGCTGGTTGTAAAGTGCATCATAAAGAATTCCCTTGCCGGAGTCGGTATTTATTCGGCAAATAAATGATTTGGGAAAGTTTTCGATGATTTGTTCACCTTCGGCAATTGGTGCATAAGCCAGAGGCATTTGATACAAATCGGGCATACCTGTTTCATAACTCACCTCAATTAATAAATTGAAAAAAAGCGCGTGTTCAGATTCCACTTCTGTGAAATCCGTAATTTGAACATTTTGAATTGTTTTTGCTTTTCCAGAAAACCATCGCGTTTTCATCAAATACGGATAAAATCCGTTTTCTTCAAAACTCGTTTTTGATCCGGCTTTGACCACATCAGTCCAATCCGCCACCTCCAGCTCAGGAGTTGAACTGTGCTCTTCAACATCCTTATGCGCTTTTTGTAAATGAAACCAATGGTAAGCGTAAGGAGACAAAGTGAAAAAATAAGGTTCGCCTTCCTTGATTTCGGGAAATTTGTTTTTACTAAAAATTTCTAAAGGAATATACCCCCCAAAATCATCCAGCTTGAGATGGGCCGACTGAGAAAAGCGGGACAAATTGGCAACCACCAAAATATTCTCATCCTCGTACGTCCGGGAAAAAACCAGAACCTTGGCATTCTCCACCTGAATAAACTGAAGGTCTCCGCGGCCAAATGCTTTGTGTCTCTTCCGCATATGAATCATACGTTTCATCCACCACAGTAGCGAAGATGTATTATGCCTTTGCGTTTCCACATTCACTGATTCATATGAATACTCCGGATCGAGTATGACCGGCAAATACAATTTTTGGGGATTCGCTTTGGAAAAACCAGCATTTCTATCTGGCGACC
>JBBSDD010000531.1:0-2515 GCA_038249755.1 Flavobacteriales bacterium
CAAATGCTGCGGAGCACATGAGATGTAAATCCTACGTCCCTCAATTCCAGTGCCTCCGCCCGCAGCATTTGCAATGCTGCGGGCGAAAATTTCATCACCTTGTTTTTTGTGATTTTCGAATTTTCAAACATTCCATGCCGAAGAATCCCCACTCGATTCGATATTCCGCAGCATTGCAAATGCTGCGGAGCACATGAGATGTAAATCCTCCGTCCCTCCGCTCCCGTGCCTCCGCTCAACAGCATTTACCGTCGGTGATCACAATATAAAAAGTTTACCCATCAAATATTATTTTTAGATTTGTCTAAAAATTATAAATGGCTCCTCTAAAAATATACGGGATCATTCTATTCGCTTGTTTGACAACCCACCTGGAGCTCAACGCACGTGAAGAAATTTGCCTTTTTGTAAAATCAGAAACCGGAATGGCCATTTCCGGGGCACATGTCCAAAGCGACTCGAAAAATATTTCTATCATCACCGATCACAAAGGTCAATTTTGTTTGGATTCAGATTCAATCACCGGTTCAGTGAGCATTACTTATCTCGGCTATGCTGCATTGACAATCGATATCACCGATCTCAAAACCCTTTCAGAAGTCCGTTTGACCCCTGCTGTCACCAACCTGCCGGCATTCGAAATCAACGCAGACAGATCTTCACTTTTCCATCCCACGTCGCTGGTAAAAGTTGAAACAATCACGCCCGTCATTTTTGAGCGGTCGACATCTGTGAATCTCGCGGAAGGATTGGGATTCAGTCCGGCGCTGCGTGTGGAAAACAATTGTCAAAGTTGTGGTTTCACCCAGGTGCGCATGAATGGACTTCCGGGTAATTACGCTCAAATCGTGCTCAATGGCCGGCCGGTTTTTTCAGCGCTGACAGGGGTTTATGGATTGGAATTCATTCCCGTGGGCAGCATCGAGCGGGTGGAAGTGCTTCGCGGGGGCGGCAGTGCCCTCTATGGCGGCAACGCCATCGCAGGGGTGGTGAATGTGGTGACCAAGTCGCCTGAAGAAAATGCGGTGGAAGCCGGGATGCAATATACCGCTACGGGTCAAGCGAGTCCAGACAGGTTATACCACCTCGGCGCATCGCGGGTGAGCGACGAAGGCGATATGGGAATCCGGCTCGATTACAGCATTCGCAATCGGGAAGCATTCGATGCCAACGCCGATGGATTCAGTGAAATCACCAGATTGGATCAGCACGTGCTCACATCTCAGGCTTTCATTAAAACTTCCGATAAAAACAGACTTGGAATTGATCTGCTGTACGTTGACGAAAAAAGAAGAGGTGGCGACAACCTTCACAAGCTGCCGCACGAATCGGCCCTCGCCGAACAACTCACCCACAAACTTGCTTCTCTCGGGCTGACATATGAATGGTATGGAAAATCACTTCTCAACAAATCGACGCTTTATGCTTCCACGCAACACACAAATAGAGACAGTTATTACGGAACAGGGGGAAGAACCCTCGCTGCCGGCGACACCATCGATGAAAGCCTCTCTCTGGCCCTGAATGCTTATGGACAAACCACCGACCGCGTTTTGCTCGGCGGGTATCAACATGCCCGACAAGTTTCTACAACCCTTGACATAAACGGAGGTTTTGAAATCCGTCAAAACTCAATCTTGGATGAGATGAATGGGTACGGCAGACATATCAATCAGGAGATTTTGTCAGCAGCCCTGTACAGTCAGGCCACCTGGAAAATCGGTCGGAAACTTAGCCTTGGCGCCGGTGGGCGTTACGAATACAGCGTTTTGCAGGGTGATTATCGGTTTCCGGATGACTTCGGATTTAGCTCGACAAGAGATTTCAACAACCTGGTTGGCCGGATTATCGCCGAATACCGCTATTCAGACCGGCTTTCTGCCAAAGCCAGTTATGCCGGCGGTTTTCGGCTCCCTCAGGCATTTGACGAAGATCTACACATCGAAGCTGTAGGTGGCGCCGCCCGTATTGCCGTATTTGACGAAAGTCTGAAAGCAGAAAAATCCCAAAGCTACCTGGCTACCATCGTTTACGAAGCGACGGGTCCCTGGCAATTGATTTTGTCTGGATTTTACACCCAACTCGAAAATCCCTTCATCACCGCCAATCCAAGGGAAACAGAAAGCGGCATTTCCCTCGTCACGAAGCGCAATGGAGATGGGGCACTTGTGGCGGGGCTCACCCTCGAAGGGGCTTGGAATCCATCAACAAAATTTAGTATTTCAGGAAATTTTACCCATCAGGTCGCGCGGTACGACACACCAGAAATTGTGTGGGAACCGGAGAACGAAGGCGAAGAACAACCCATTTTTGCCAAAAACATCCTGCGCACCCCGCGCACCTATGGTTCCTTGACTGCCGAGAAAAAGTTTCGCAAGTGGACAGGAAGTCTCTCCGGAATTTTCACAGGAAAGATGGAAATACCCCGGCTTGTCAATCAGGAAACGGAACAGACCATGCTCGCGCACACGCCGGAATTTCTGGATGCCGGCATAAAGCTTTCACGCCTGGTGAA
>JBBSDD010000532.1:0-2485 GCA_038249755.1 Flavobacteriales bacterium
AAATAATTTCATCAATAAAAAAATAAAAAAGGCCGCCTCATTCGAGGCGGCCTTTTCTTTTTTAAAATTTTGAGAGATTAATTCACTCTTTCGAGGATCATTGCAGAAGCACCTCCCCCGCCATTGCAGATTCCTGCTCCTCCGCGCCTCGCTTCTTTTTGCGAAAGCACATGCAATAAAGTGACAATAATTCTCGCCCCGCTACAACCCAACGGATGGCCGAGAGAAACCGCTCCTCCATTCACATCCACCTTCGCGGGGTCAAGTCCAAGTTCTTGGATATTGGCAAGGCCCACCACTGCGAAAGCCTCATTGAGCTCCCAGAAATCGATATCGCCAATCTTCAAACCTGCCTTATCCAGTGCTTTTGGGATTGCTTTTGATGGCGATGTGGTAAACCATTCGGGCGCCTGTGCTGCATCAGCATAACCAATAATCCTGGCCAAGGGCTTCACACCGAGTTCTTGGGCTTTTTCCCGACTCATCAGCACGAGTGCTGCTGCTCCGTCGTTGAGCGTAGATGCGTTGGCAGCTGTTACAGTTCCATCTTTCGAAAAAACAGGACGGAGATGAGGGATTTTGTCAATAAATACTTTTTTAAACTCTTCGTCTTCAGTCACCATCACCGGATCGCCTTTCCGTTGTGGCACGGAAACCGCCACAACTTCTTCAGCAAACCGACCAGACTTCCAGGCTTCTGCCGAACGACGGTAAGATTCGATAGCAAAAGCGTCCTGTTCCTCACGGCTAATTTCATATTCACGCGCGCAGAGATCTGCACAATTGCCCATATGCTCCTGATTGTAAGCATCTGTGAGGCCATCGAAAACCATCCCGTCAATCAGCGTAATATTCCCGAGTTTAGTTCCCAGCCTTGATCCGGGCATGTAATGCGGTACCTGACTCATGTTTTCCATACCACCAGCCACAACTATATCAGCATCGCCCAATGCAATAGACTGTGCTCCCATCATAATGGCTTTCATTCCGGAAGCGCAAACTTTGTTTATGGTGGTGCAGGGCACATGATCACCTAAGCCAGCATAAATCGCAGCTTGCCTCGCAGGAGCCTGACCGAGACCTGCCTGCAAAACACAACCCATAAAAACTTCATCGACAACGGAAGCAGGAATGCCTGCTTTGTCAATCGCTCCTTTGATAGCGATGCTTCCAAGACGCGTGGCGCTTACAGAAGACAAACTTCCGTTAAAACTTCCGATCGGCGTGCGAACTGCCGATACAATATATACTTCTTTCATGCTTGAGTTGATTTTGCTGTGGTTGATATTCCCGCAAAGGTAAAACTTTAAATCCGCCGGATTTTTAATCGGAATTATTGAGAAATCAGGTAAAAAGTGTCCGTGCCGCCCATGTCGACAGTATCGCTATTGATTACAAAACGCTTTTGGAGATTCTGGTATCCGCAATCTCCATCATATTCACCGCGCAATTCAATATTGTCGATGGTGGCCACATAACCGGTGCTGGGGTCGACCACCTGGTAACCATACACGGGGTAATAAGGAGCGCCCGGATTGAGAAAAGGAAATTCATCGTTGATAGAAAACATGCCTGGGCCATCTGGAAATACCCCATTCAGGTATGCTGTATCTGCTACCAATGGATCACTGAATGGAACAAAGCGCACCAAATAAACATATTGAAGTTCAAATGAAAAAAATCCATTCTCCCCATCGATGTCCAGCTGAAATTTCAGGGAATTTATATCGGTAATGTTCGGCTCATCACATTCAGGACTGCACGAAATAAGCATCAGGATTATTGGAACTAGTAAATATTTCATTTTTAGTCTGAATATTGCAATGACAAAAGTAATGAAATGGACTGTGATCAATTTTCGAATTGTTAATTTCGCCATTATATGAAACCATTTGTACTTTTTTGCGCTGGTATTGCCGCTCTTATTGTTCAGGGTTGTGGCACCGCCTATTACTATGCCGAATTTATTCATCCTTCCAAAACCTATATTCCGGCAAAAATTTATCACGTCGGGATAGTTGATAAGGCGACAATCGCATCTACCAAAGCAGCCGTATTTACCAGTGGCATTCCTTTTGAATCCGTTTCCGGTCTACCTCAAATTGTGGCACACAAAACTATTGAAGATTTAAAAAAGAAACTAATTGAAATCGGAAGATACAACCCGCTGACGATTACATGGCCTCCTGACTCAGTGGTCAACAAACCCTTTTCTCAGCCGGCAATGCACCCGACTACAATCGACAGTCTATGCCGCTCTTATGGAATTGATGGCCTCATTGTACTTGAGGCGGTGGAGTTGTCCATCAATACGAGAGGAAGTGTTGATGTAGGAACCACCACAGATCCTGCGGGCATGCCGGTAAGAGTTCCAGAATTCACATCTCAAAGTCAGGTTACCTATACTTTACTTTGGCGCTTTTACGACAACTTGCATTCAGCAGCAGCAGATTCTTTTCAGGAAACGTATCAGCTTTCTTTTACG
>JBBSDD010000533.1:0-2484 GCA_038249755.1 Flavobacteriales bacterium
AGTTATCATGAACCAAAAGCCAGATAGTACCATCTGGATTTATCAGGGAGTAACATTCCCAACTCCAAATTCCCAACTCCACATTCCACAAATCGGGTGAGAATCCCTGCGGTTATCAGGGAGTAACGGAGGAAGAATGATCAGAAGAATCCTGTAAACGAACTTCGATGGGAGAGCCCGGGTTTTCCATTTTGTGCACCAGGAGAAAAGACTGCGACAGATTGAAACCATCTCGCAATAGAATGTCCCGTACACCACGCATGATGAGCGACTTGATACTGTCTCCCCGGGCTTCCGGATCGGCGGAAAATGTGGAACTTTTTTGGTTGATCCAAAAGAGGACTTTCATATAGGACCCCGTTCCATTTATATTGTCCAGAAAGACATTGGGAATGGGATTCTTCAGCACATCTGATACGGTATCAAGATAATCGAGTATGAGGTTTCGCGCCTGATCCACATTGCTTTCGACATCCAGACCGATGATAAATTCGTGGCGAAGCAGGCCGTCTCTGGTGTAATTGGTAAGCACACCTTTGATGATCATGGCGTTTGGAATCCAAATATCGCGGCCATCTGCGAGGCGCATGCGGGTGCTCCGCAATTCCAGGGCCACCACAGGTCCTTTAAAACTCTCTACCTGAATAATGTCGCCCACATTAAATGGTTTTTGAAAAGCGAGCAATATACCGGCAAGAAAATTTTCCAGAATATCTTTAAAAGCGAATCCAAATACGATGGCAGAGACGCCGGCACCCGCCAGCAGGCTACCGGCAAATCCTGAAAAACCAAGTATTCTGGCACCAAAAAGAATTCCAATGATCGTTAAAACCCAAAACAGAATTTCTCCGGCAAAACTGGCGACAATGCCATTGCTGACTCTTTTCTGTATTTTCCGCTTAAACAACCTTCTCAGAAAAAAGCCACAGACATAAAAGAAGGCAAACACAGCCAGTGCAGACAGAATCTTCGGAGATGACACAATGAGGTCATTTCCAATTTTTGAAAAAAAGGCAATAAATTCGTCTTTCATTTTGCCGGATTGCGGAGAAAAATATGAATTAATTATGAAATATAAGCGGCTTGTTGATTTGAAAAAGAGACAGTTTCATTCATAGACTGCACCGGCTGCGGATTCATTTTGTATTCGTCGCCGGGTTGTGACATTTTCTGTTCCGGAAATTCAGTTGGCTTGGCCATAGTTTCGGTTTTGGTGTGATTCCAAAAATAGCCTTCTGATTTTTTTCGAGATGTTAAGCTTGGATAATTTTCCTTAAATGATGAATCGCCAAATTAATTTCCCCAAAATGGTGCCCCGCCGGGGGTCGAAGGTATTGTTGGTTGTATCGTAAATCTGGTTGACGATGAGGAAAAAATCCGTTCCGATTTTGGGAATAATCTGCAACCTGAAATTGAAATTAAATTCATCCTGAGCCGAATTCCATTGGGTAAGCAGGGAACCAAAAGCATTCGGATTGATGGCATATTCAATTCGTGAGCCGATCAAATCCGTTTCAAAACTTCCGCCCGGCAAGTCCACGATGTTTTTTTCGTACCGCAGGTTGATGTTGAAGTACTTTGTAGCCCGCCAAAGAAGTTGGGTTTGATTCTGGGTGCTTGTTCCATCATAAAAATCTCCGTGTACCACCCGGGTCTGCATAGATAGGGTTCTTCCCGTGAAGGTGCTGAATTCACCCTCCCATTGCCGCCACCAATAAGTACCCTGTGGAATAATTATTTCGGGTGCAATTTCAAAATCCCCCAAAATCCCTTCTGCAGCAATCCGGTAATTAAACCCGATAGATTCCCCGCTGCGGGTATCAAAACCGAAAAACCGGATCTGATATTCGAAACTCTGAATTTCTTTGGTGTCATCATACAGGGTGTAGGTGACCTGTGCCGGAGAAAAATCAAATTGCCGAATCCATTTAAAATGATTTTTTGGTCTGGGCTTCAGACTGATTTGGGCGAAGCTTTCGCGAAAATTGCGCCGTCGCATGAGGCCTACTTCCGGCTCAAAGGGCGTCGGACTTCGTTGCGTCGAAACAAAAACTTCCAGCTTGTCATTGGGATAACTCACAAAAGCCCGGTACGCAAATGCCTTTTCATCAAAAACTGTATCGGTATTGTATGTGTGAATATAAGCACCACCCACATCGAAATTTTTATTCCCCAATAATTTGGACGTGCTGTATCGCCCATTGATGCCTGTGGTGCTGTGCCACCGGCCTTCTTCAATTCTATTGGTCGTCATTGCGCCAATCACACTTTGCTGGCCCACATCCTGGCGCCAACTGGCGGTGGTGTAGTTGGTGGAGGCCTGACCTTCAGCAGCTCCGGTTTGCAAACTCATCACCCCGATGGTGCTGTTTTGTTCTTTTCCGAGTAGTCGCGCTCCGGCGATAATCGGAACCGGCTCCCGGTTATCGTTGAGTCCAATTCGGCGCGTATAAAATGGGATGATCCGGTTGCCACCAAAACCCA
>JBBSDD010000534.1:0-2473 GCA_038249755.1 Flavobacteriales bacterium
CAGACAACAGTCCAGTTTCTACAAGCGATGTCAGCATGTATTTGGGTGCAACCCTGCTTCCAAATCCATCGGCAGGAAGCTCCATACAGCTCAACTTTTCTGTTGAAAACCCACTCGAAACCCAACTGGAATTAATCGACATCACCGGAAAAATTCTGCAGACGAAAAATTTAGGCTTGTTATCCACCGGTGCGCATTCAATCACCATTGACCGAGGTTCTTTGTCAAAAGGGATTTATCTTGTGCGGTTGCGCTCAACAGAAGGCAGCACCGAGATGCGCCTCGTGTTCAATTAATTGAATTCACCAGAGAAGCGAAGGGCAGTGCAGCTGACTGCACTGCCCTTATAATTAAAGCATAATATGAGATCTTCCTATGCCATTGCCATCCACGGTGGAGCAGGCACCATCATCAAGTCGGCCATGACCGATGCGAAAGAAGCTGCATACACCTCGGTGCTTATGCAAGCCATTTCCATAGCTGAGCGTATTCTTAAAAAATCCGGAAATGCCATTGATGCAGTAGAACAAGCCGTGATCATATTGGAAGATTCTGAATTGTTCAATGCCGGACGGGGTGCGGTTTTCACCCATGATGGCACCCACGAACTCGACGCATCGATCATGGATGGGCGCGACCGAAAAGCGGGTGCTGTTACCGGAGTAAAACGCGTAAAAAACCCCATTTCACTCTGCCGTGCTATCATGGAGAAGGGTGCTCATGTATTTCTGATGGCTGAAGGAGCCGAATCCTTTGCCAGGGATCATGGCGTGGAAATGGTTGATCCTTCCTATTTTTCAACAGATTTTCGCAAAGCCCAGCTTCTCAGCATTCGCGATTCTGGCAAAACACAACTGGATCATTCCGTCGAAGATTCGAAAAAATTTGGCACAGTCGGAGCTGTCGCCCTTGATAGGCACGGCAACCTCGCCGCTGCCACCTCAACCGGAGGTATCACGAATAAGCGTTATGGCCGCATCGGAGATACGCCGGTGATCGGAGCAGGCACCTATGCTGAAAATGGGGTATGTGCCGTTTCTTCCACCGGTTATGGTGAGTATTACCTGCGAAGTGTGGCCGCTTACGAAGTAGCTGCATTGATGAAATATGGAGGATATGACCTCGAAGGCGCTACAAAAAAAGTCATTCATGAGATGATACCCAAAATGGGTGGCGACGGCGGACTCATCGCTGTGGACGGTCTCGGTAATATTTCCACACCCTTTAACACAGAAGGCATGTACAGAGGTAGAATGAAGTCCGGCGAAGAAGCTTTGATTGAAATATACCGCTAAAAAAATCACCGCATCATAGGTGCGCCACGCTTATCTGTCTTCTTTCCAAATACCAGATTCATACCCACCTGTATGCGTATATCGCTGGCGTTTGAAGGGTAAATCAGCTCGGTACGCTCCTCGTTGTTGTCGGGATCAATAAGATTGATCTGCGTCAATTGCAGAAATTGCAAGTTTTCGACCAGACAGTAAAGTTGGAAAAATCCAGCCTGAACAGATAGACCGGCACCCAAAAAACCCTGGCTTCCAAATTGTTTGCTGTAGTGAACACCACCCTGAAGCACGCGCCACAGACTTTGGTTATACCCCACTGCAAAGCGGGTTGGAACCACACTTTGACCTATGCCGTGGTGGAGATTGGTCCATACGCTTCCGCGAAAAGATTCAGTGTTGTATAGTTCGTAGCTCGCTCCATATCTGAAAAACCCATTCAGTGCCGTTCGAAAAGATTCTGTCGACCGTTCGAACAGATAAACATTTTCCAGATCGTCGAGCAGGTTTTGAACTTCTGCATCCAAAGCATCATCGTATTCCACGCCCGTTTGGAAAATAAATTCCGTCAGGTCGATTCCGTTAAAAGCAAAATTCGCATCGGTCGTGCCATACGTAGCGACATCCGATCGCCACCGTATAAATCCCAGATCATGGGCAGAAATCTGAATTTTGAGTTTATCAATGGGCTCGTAGACTGCACCAAAGTCGAAGGCCATGCCATGATTATTCAGACCGAATAAATAGTTGGGAATATCGTCGTGAATACCTACTGCATCTTCTGTAAAAGTGCCGTAGATTCCGGCAGTATTCACCAAAAAAGCACCCGAGGTTTCGAGTGCATAGGTATTCGGATCTGTGCGCAGTTGCAGGGAAGATTCTCTGGTAAAAACGCGCTCCATTCCGTAAAGATATTTTGCCGTAAGGCCGACCGAAAGACGGTCGTTCCACTGATAATTGTAACCAACTGCATATTCCCGAAAGTGAATACCATTGACAGCCAAATCACTAAAATCGGCGGTGTTGTTTTCAAATTCATTGTGACCCACATTTCCATGCACAGCCAAAACGAAAATATCGCGCGGCAATGAAATTTCAAATTGCGCGCGCTCTGCGACACGCACGTGGAAGTAGTGTTTTTTGATTCTCAAACCCACATGGAGGATTTCCAGGCCAACTCCGGCTGA
>JBBSDD010000535.1:0-2468 GCA_038249755.1 Flavobacteriales bacterium
ATTAATTGATTAAAAAAACGGTTTTTTAAAGGCTTGTGAATGGCCCAAACCTTGTGATCGATATAGACAGGAAGAAGGGACAGGTATTCCCAATTGGCATAATGACCCAGAATGCCCACCACGCTTTTGCCTTTTTGATACAATTGATGGAGCACCTCCGGATTTACCACCGTGTAGTGATTTTTCATCGCAGCGGCACTCCGGTGCAGCGGGTACATCCACTCGACGAAACTGTCGCAGAGGTGAAGGTAAAATTGTCGTTCTATTTTGCGCAGTTCGGGGGTCTCCTTTTCGGGAAATGAACGTCTGAGATTTTCGCGGACAATCTTTTTGCGGTATCCAGCGACATAATAAATAATCAGAAAAAAAATATCGCTGAAAATAAACTGGATACGCAGCGGAAGCCATGCGATGGTCCAAAGAAAAATATAGGCAATAGAAAAAGTAAATCGCTGCATGTATCGCGCAAAAATAACCATTCAATCGGTATCTGTTCGACCACTTTCTGCTGACTTTTCCAAAAAGAAAATCGATAGTACCTTCGCTCAAATTCCCGGTCAATGCCAGTAAACAAATATGCCCTTCTTCGCTACCGCATCATCGACAGGTGCATTTCCAACCAGTACAAGCCATTTCCCGATAAGGAAAAACTGCGACAGGCCTGTGAAGACGCTCTTTACGGAAGTGGGGGAGACCACATATCCACAAGCACGATCGAGAAGGACATTTTTGCCATGCGCAATGAGGAGAATCTCGGCTATTTTGCGCCCATCGCCTACAGCAAGCTGGAAAAGGGATACTATTACGAAGATGCTGATTACAGCCTCGAGCAGATGCCGCTCAACGAGGTGGACATTGAAGCCATCCGCCTTGCGGCAAATACGCTGAGCCAGTTTCGCGGTATTGACCTTTTCAGGTCTTCGGAGGCAGCCATCGACAAAATCCTGGATCGCCTGAGCCTGACGCCGCACGATGGAGAAAAAACCGTCGAGCAGTTTGTCCAGTTCGAAACGGCACCGGTATACAAGGGCGGCGTGCATCTCCCACTTTTGTTGAAAGCGATCCAAACGCGCGTTCCGGTCCGGTTTTATTACGAAAAGTTTACCGGGGGAAAACAAAGACCGTACACGCTGCATCCTTATTTGTTAAAGGAATACCGCAACCGCTGGTACGTCATTGGGTACAACCCCGATAAAAAAGGCGTTGTCATATTTGGGCTCGACCGCATCGCAGATTCCATTCAGATTGTGGAGGGCGACTTTGAACCACGCACCGATTTTAATCCCGATATTTATTTTAAGCACAGCATCGGGATCACCGCTGTAAATGACGCCCCGGAGCGAATCCATCTCCGGTTTTCACCCCTTTCGGGAAAATATGTAGAATCTCAGCCGATGCATCATTCGCAAAAGATCATTCGCAATGATGAAGTGGCGCTGGAAATTGAGTTGTTTCTTTGCATCACAAAGGAACTTCACATGCAAATACTGAGCTATGGCGCGGATGTCGAAGTAAAAGCACCAGAGCATTTGCGGAAGCAGATAGGCAATTCACTGGCGACCACACAAAAATTTTATTCGCGGTAGGCACCGGGACTAAATGCGCTGGATATCTATCGACAAGACGAAATGCCCTAGTTCGTATGAAAATCCATTCATTATTTCTAATTTTGATGTATTATGAATGATAACTCGTCCCAAAACTGGATTTCATTGAGCGACCCGGCCTTGGTCCGTCATATTGGCGTATTTGTTAAGCATCACCGCCTGTTGCAAAATCGTACCCAGGATGATTTGGCTGCCGCGGCGGGACTTAGCCGCTCCACTTTGAGTCTTTTGGAGCGGGGGGAAACTGTCACGCTTACTACTTTGTTGCAGGTTTTGAGGGTTTTAGATCTGCTTGGTGGAATAATGGATGCATTTACAATAGATGAAACCATCAGCCCATTGGCTTTGGCCAGATTACAAAAAGAAAAGCGAAAACGGGCCCGTGGAACGAGAAAAGAAAGTGAAATAAATCCTGATTGGTAAGTCATGGAGGTAGCCGAAGTTAAAATATGGGGTCAACTGATGGGTGCGGTCGCATGGAATACCCGCGTCGGCTATGCCGCTTTTGAATATGCTCCAGAATTCAGGCTATCCGGAGTAGAACTTTCACCATTTAAGATGCCGACAAGTGCCGTCCAAAGAGTGTTTTCTTTTCCTGAACTTAAACCGGATAGAAATTCGCCTCACGATACCTTTAAAGGTTTACCGGGTTTATTGGCTGATTCGTTACCGGATAAATATGGAAATCAACTTATCAATCTTTGGTTGGCCAGTCAGGGTCGTGCTGAGAATACCATGAATCCTGTGGAGATGTTATGCTTTATCGGTTCAAGAGGAATGGGTGCTTTGGAATTTGAACCACCTGTGTCCGGGGAAGGTGATTTAGCTTTTAACTTAGAAATTGATAACATCGTGACCATC
>JBBSDD010000536.1:0-2465 GCA_038249755.1 Flavobacteriales bacterium
GTGAAAAATACGATTGAGTCGTAATTTTAAAAATCGCTCAACTTCTAAAAAAGCCGGACTGGAATATGCCAGTCCGGCTTTTTTTTCCACCCTTCCAGAATTTTGGCAACCAGTTTCGGTTGTCTTTCGTCAAAAATAGAATCCCATCATTTTGATTTTTGTACGGCGCTTAAAAATCGTAAATTGGCGAGCTATTTAACCCAATTCTAACCACTTTCCCCTCTGAGGAGGTGAATGCTTACATCCAAAACCATGACACCATTCTATTCCAAACTCTGTGGTACCTGTAAGGCACACAGTTCATCTCTCCCCCTTTATATTCTCATTTTATCCGGTGTATTTGCCTCTGCCGGCCTCAGCGCTCAATCGGGCGATTGGCTGGACTTCCAGATTGAAACATCAGCAAGATTAACTGTGTCGACTGTTGCGGAGTCAGATCCCGAAGAAAAAGATATTTCCGTGGGCGACCTGAACAATGATGGTTTCGATGATATGATCGTGGTTCGAAAACAGCCCTTTTCAGTTCCAACGGCTCCCGCCAGGACAGACCTCCTATTGATCAATGAGGGTGGCGTTTTGGTGGATCGTACCACTGAATTCGCACCTGAATTTCTCTCCAACCCCACATTTGCGCGTGATTTGGTTATCGCCGATTTTGATGACGATGGTTGGTTGGATGTTGTGGTGGCAAATACCTTCGAACAACAGCCGCTCTATTATGCCAATCTCGGGAATGACATAAACGGAGATTGGCTCGGTCTTGAAAATCAGTCTTCAACCCGGTTTCCGGTACTGACCGGTGACAATATTCTATTTTGTGCTGTGTGGCATGGTGACGTTTCCGGAAACGGTGCACCAGACTTATATTTCAGCAATTACAAGCTCGGTGGCGGAAGCATAGCAAAAGATTTTTTGCTGATCAATAACGGTGACGGCGTTTTTACCGACCAGAGTCAAACAAGATTGGGTAATCTGCGCAACTCCGCCTTTGGAACAGCGGTACAATTGGTGGATATGGACAATGACGGGGATTTGGATGTTGTTAAAGTATCTACGCTCTTCAATGTATCGCCATGGAATGATACAGGTGTTTTTGTTTTGTTCAACAACGGGAACGGAAACTTTACCAGCTGGCAAAATGTGGCGCCTTTCGCACCTTATATGATTACCATTGGAGATTTTGATGGAAATGGATTCAACGACATATTTGTTGTGGACGATGGTGGCGATTATGTCATTCGTGTAAACGGAGCCGTACCCAATGTGAGTCTCACGTCCACCCGACAGTTCGTCGTGAATGGAAGTGGCGGATTTGGTGGAAATGTGCACTCTATGGACCTTGACCTTGATGGTGATCTGGATATCATCGTGTGTGACGTGGATGTTGATATACCACCATGCAATTCCAGCCGGGAAGTGCATATTCTACAGAACAATGGCGGTGTTTTCACACAGATGTACAATACAGGTTTTGTAGCCTGGGCGACCAATAGTTTTGATGTCGGCATCATTGACATCAACAACGATGGCTTGCCTGATTTTGTCAATGGAAAATGTAGTGGCTATGATGTGGTGATGAACAAATCCTGCGACCTTGCTCCAAACTCATCCGATTATGACGGAGACGGGCTAGCTGATGCCTGCGATCCATGCCCTGCCAATCCGAATCCTGACTGCGCTCCTCCAACAGATTATCCTGTAGTGGATATTTCCCTTCCCATCTCCAGACAATGGAACGATATGTTGCTGGCCTCTATCCGTCGTGATTTTGCACGACCACCCGTTCATGCCCGCAATTTATTTCATCTTTCGGTGGCCATGTGGGACATATGGGCGACTTACAATGGTGGTTGCCCTTTTCTTTTGGGTCAATCAAATCAGGGTTTTGAATCCTTTTTTGCGCCATTTCCGCTGCCGGCCAATACAGACGAAGCTTTCCGGGAGACCATAAGTTATGCTTCATACAGAATTCTCAATCATCGTTTTCAAAATTCACCCCTTCACATTCTGCTTGAGCAGGGATACAACGAACACATGGATGCCCTCGGATATGATCCTTCTTTCACGAGTGTTGACTATTCAGCGGGGTCAGCGGCGGCTTTTGGCAATTATATGGCCCAACAAATTATTGAATTTGGTATGGTCGATGGTTCCAATGAAGTTTTAAATTATGCCAATACAGCCTACCAGCCCGTGAATCCTCCGCTCAGCGTTCAGGATCCGGGAAATCCAAACATTCTGGATATCAATCGCTGGCAACCGCTCACATTGCAAATTTTTATCGATCAAAGCGGAAATGTGATCCCCGGTGCCACCCCGTCATTCCTCTCACCGGAATGGGGGCAGGTCGCCAATTTCTGTCTTTCTGGTGATGATCTTGTCACTTTCAACCGCGATGACTTCGACTACAAAGTATTTCACAATCCCGGTCCCCCGCCCTACCTGCAAATGGATGGCTCAGGCAC
>JBBSDD010000537.1:0-2458 GCA_038249755.1 Flavobacteriales bacterium
AAATCGCCAGTCTGGCAGGTAAATCGGCAATCGAGTAAGGCACGAAAGAGGTGACGGGAACCGCTGAAGGCGGATACGCGCCCGTAACATAGCCGACCGAAGGGAGCTCACGGGCACCGCTGAAGGCGGACACGCGCCCGTAACATAGCCGACCGAAGGGAGCTCACGGGCACCGCTGAAGGCGGACACGCGCCCGTAATCATAGGTGGTAGTGAGTAGCTGTCTGCCGGAGGCAGAGTGCGTAAACCAGAATGTGCAAATAATTGCTTCCAACGATTTCAGCAGCCGACAAGATCCCTCGCTGCCTGACCGCCGGCAGGCGGGCGCATCGGGATCACAGGCTGCGGTTGTATATATGGGGAGAAAAAAGGGCGGCTGCGCCGCCCTTTTTTCTCACTACATCAGCTCCCGCCCCGGCGGGCGGGCATCACCACACCATCAAGGAATCCACTTGATATTCTTAAAGTCCGGTTTTCTCTTTTCGAGAAAAGCATTCCGGCCTTCTTTGGCTTCGTCGGTCATGTAGGCGAGGCGCGTAGCTTCGCCCGCAAATACCTGCTGCCCCACCATGCCATCGTCTGTGAGGTTCATGGCAAACTTGAGCATTTTGATCGATGTGGGTGATTTGGCAAGAATCTCCTGCGCCCAGTCATACGCAGTTTCTTCGAGGTCGGCGTGGGGAATCACGGCGTTTACCATACCCATATCATACGCTTCTTTGGCGGAGTAATTTCTTCCCAAAAAGAATATTTCACGGGCCCGTTTCTGCCCCACCATTTTTGCCAGATAGGCAGAACCATAACCACCGTCAAAACTCGTCACGTCGGCATCTGTTTGTTTGAAAATCGCGTGTTCTTCGCTCGCCAGGGTCAGATCGCACACCGTATGCAGGCTATGTCCACCGCCCACTGCCCATCCCGGCACCACGGCAATCACCACTTTTGGCATGAACCGAATGAGTCGCTGCACTTCGAGAATGTTGAGGCGCGGCATGCCATCCTCATCGACGTATCCCTGATGGCCCCGGGCATTTTGGTCACCGCCACTGCAGAAGGCCCAGCCCCCATCTTTTTTCGACGGACCCTCGCCCGAGAGCAGTACCACACCGATGGACGTATCCTCGCGCGCATCGACCAGGGCCATGAAGAGTTCGCTTACGGTTTTGGGTCGGAAAGCATTGCGCACTTCGGGCCTGTTGAAGGCTATGCGGGCCACGCCATTGAATTTTTTGTATGTGATGTCTTCGAATTGTCGTTCCGGATTTCCGGCAGGGTTTTGCTCCTCCCATTTTATCTTGCTCATTCTCCTGAATATTTTATCCGGACATTGCTCTTCCGGTATTTGTTGGCGACAAATATAAGCGGTATCAGTCAGGAGATCGGGACGGGATTGACCGGATAATTATTTCGTGGACATTCATGCGATCACGCCGCCTAGTCAGAAGTTGACAAAAACCCCGGCAACGGCGTAGTGAAACAGCGAAAAATTATAGACCTGATCCACATCTGCACCGCCTTCGAGAATCCGATAGCCCGCCTTGAAGGAAATGTGGTCATCAATATGGAAGCGCAGCGCCAGAAGTACATCTTCCGCCCGGCCGGGTGATCCCGGTACAGCCAACGCATCACCCACGAGCAGCACGGAGAGCTTTTCGGCAGGAAACCACTCCGCGTAGAAATTTATCAGCGGCACAAATCCAAGGTCGGTGGTGCGTGCCCTTTTGTTATCGCCGATTACTTCAATTTTTGCATCCCTGATTTTGCCTGTGATGCCCAACCCCCAGCGAAATTTCCCCTTGGTCAGGAAATTGTAGCGATATGTAAGCCGATACGAATTAAATACGTACGTCGCCTGGTAAAGCGTTCCCGCGTCAAATGTAGTTTCGTTAAAAGTCACTTCGCTTCCGAAAGAGCCAATAGAACTGATTTGAAGTGGGGCATAAAGTGCACGGATGGTGTGGCGATTTTTAATCGTATACAGCAGTTCCATCCGAAAAAATGGATTGGCGCCCGGATCATTTTCCGAAAGCGAAAAGAGCGTGGCGTCATTGGGCACACGCACATCGTTGTACCCATTCCACACCGCCCCGCTTTCCACATCCAGCTGCCATTGGGCTTTCGCCGAAAAGGAAAAAATACAAATGATGGGAACGATGAAGAAAAAGTGGAGAGGAGAAAATTTCATTGTGGTGATTTTAAATAATGGTTTCAGGACAAAGCTTTACGCAAAATCTAAACCAGAAAGGTATTAAGGATTTGGATTTACAATTGCGGGGGAGTGTCCGCAGCAAAAGACACACCCCCGGCCCCTCTCAAGAGGGGAGTATGGCTCGGGAATTTTTACATTGGTTGATAAATATTAGCGCTCTAAGATTTGGTGGGGAAAGGACACACCCCCGGCCCCTCTCAAGAGGGGAGTGTGGCCCGGAGATTTGTGTAAGGATGAGATTGATCAGCAT
>JBBSDD010000538.1:0-2446 GCA_038249755.1 Flavobacteriales bacterium
GATGGCATCACTGAGGGTTATGTAGCCCGAATGTTCCAGGATTTTTAATGCATTCAGGGTGCGAAGTGGTTTGAGATTGAATTTTTTGCAAAAGAGGTTGAGGTCGAATGCAATTGGTTCGGCTTGCAGGCTGCCAAGTGCCAGTTGAAAATAATTGGACAAGGCGCGGTATACGGTTTTTACCTCATTTCGATCGGGTACCTGATTGGTCACTCTTTCCACGAGGGTTTCACAATCATTCGTATTGATTAGGGCCACAGCATATGCCTGCTTTTCATCTCTTCCGGCCCGACCGGCTTCCTGGAAATACGCCTCGATGCTCTGCGGCAAATCGAGGTGAATAACGAACCGCACGTCCGGTTTGTCGATGCCCATCCCAAAGGCATTTGTAGCAACCACAACTTTGGCCTTGTTTTGAATCCACATCTGTTGTGTTTCCTGCCGGTCTTTGTTCGTCATTCCGGCATGGTATGGCAGGGCAGAGATGCCATTCGCCCGCAGGAGGTGTGACTGTCGCACCGTTTCGCGCCTGCTGCCGACGTATACAATGCCCGAACCGCCAAATTTTCGGGCGATGTTTACAGTTCGTGACAGCTTCTGTTGTTCCTGCTGCACCACATAGATCACATTTTTGCGCACAAAACTTTTGGTGAAAATGGCCGGGGAGCGCAATTTTAACTGAATGGCAATGTCATCCACCACTTCTTTGGTTGCCGTGGCGGTAAGGGCAATCATCGGCACACCAGGTATTTGATCTCTGATGGCGGCTATTTCGCGGTAAGCGGGACGAAAATCGTATCCCCACTGACTGATACAATGGGCTTCGTCAACCGCAATCAGAGAAACCTTCATGCGCGACAGGCGTGCTTTAAAAATATCTGTTTGCAATCTTTCGGGAGAGAGATATAGGAATTTCACATCGCCGTAAACAGCATTGTCCAAGGCGATATCAAGTTCACGTGCATTCATGGCGCTGTTGACGGCAATGGCTTTAATCCCTTTTTTCTTGAGGTTTTCAACCTGATCGCGCATAAGGGCGATCAGGGGCGAAATGACGATTGTCAGCCCCGGCAAGTACATTCCCGGCACCTGAAAGCAAACGCTTTTCCCACCTCCTGTGGGCAGGAGCGCGATGGTATCTTTTTTTTGAATGACCGATTCAATGATTTGATCCTGCAGTGGCCTGAAGGCCTGATGTCCCCAATACTTTTTAAGAATGTCTACGACAGTCGTCTCCATGAAGCCTTGCCACTTTAAAAAAGCAAATTAACGACAAATTGTGCTGGGCTTCAGACACATTTTTCGATTAAAAATTTCAGGTAAACTGATAGTTCTCACGTACTAAGGTGCTCTAATATCACTTAGTGTCTTAGCTACATTAACTTGAGAGTTAATCATTTGTCGGTTGAATGAACGGTTGTTTTTGTTATTTTTGCCGCTCAACCTAATACCGAAGATGATCGATACACAAACCATCCATATTCAAAAAACAACGAGTAGCCGTTTACAAGCTACCAATTTCGAAGACTTAAAATTCGGAAGAGAATTTTCGGACCACATGTTTTCAATGGAATACCGGGATGGAAGCTGGCAAACGCCACGCATTTTACCTTACGGGCCTGTCATGATGAGTCCTGCAACATCTGTCATTCATTATGGACAAAGTATTTTTGAAGGTATGAAAGCGTTCAAAAACGAAGATGGAAAGTATGGCCTTTATCGGCCTGAGAGCAATATTAAGCGTATGAATAAGTCGGCAGAACGCATGTGTATGCCACAAATTCCAGAAGATATTTTTATGGATGCGCTGACTGAATTGATTCGGTTGGACAATGAATGGATTCCGACTGGCGAATTGTCTTCGTTATACATTCGGCCTTTTATGTACGCCATTGACGAGTTTATCGGCGTGAAGGCGAGTGAATCCTATCGGTTTATGATCATCACATCACCTGTAAACGCCTATTACCCAAAACCTGTTCGCGTAAAAATAGAGCGGTATTACACACGCGCAGCGCGGGGTGGTACCGGATTTGCAAAGGCGGCTGGCAATTATGCCGGAGCCATGTATCCGGCACGGTTGGCCAATCAGCAAGGATTTGATCAATTGCTGTGGACAGATGCCAAGGAACACCTTTTTATAGAAGAAAGTGGGACCATGAACGTGATGTTTCTCATTAATGGAACACTCATTACGCCGATGCTCAGCGAGACTATTCTCGAAGGTGTCACGCGTCGGAGTATACTGCAATTGGCCCAGGATTGGGCTATTCCGGTGGAAGAGAGAAAGGTATCTGTAGAAGAAGTGGTGACTGCCATGGGCGATAATACCCTTGAAGAAGCTTTCGGTTGTGGCACTGCTGCGACGATTGCACATATTGATGTGATAGCAGATGGAGATGAGATATATCAACTTCCACCTGTAGAGGGTCGAACTCTTTCAAAC
>JBBSDD010000539.1:0-2439 GCA_038249755.1 Flavobacteriales bacterium
AAAAATTTAAAGGGATTGGTGAAGCAAAAGCCATAACGATCATTGCGGCCCTGGAACTTGGTAGACGCCGGCGGGACGAATCAGCCATCGAATCACCCAAGATTCAATCCAGCCGCGAAATTTATGAAATTCTTCACGGCACGCTTTCCGATCTGCCACACGAAGAATTTTGGATCCTGCTTTTGAGTCGGTCGTATCGGCTGAAAGACAAAGTATGTATCAGTCGGGGCGGCGTTTCAGGTACGGTGGTGGATCAGAGGCTTATTTTCAAACCAGCCATAGAAAAACTCGCCTCCGCTATCGTATTGTGTCATAATCATCCAAGCGGCAATAAAAATCCGAGTGAACAGGATAAACAATTGACAAAGAAGGTGGTTCAATCGGGAGCGATGCTCGATATTCCTGTTATCGATCACGTTATTTTTACAGATGAAGGATACTTCAGCTTTGCCGATGAAAATTTGCTGTAGCGCTGTGCGCCAGTATAATCCGAAGACTAAAAATTGGGTTTGTTGATGTATTTTATTACTTCACACCGTCATGGGGTAAGATATTCAAAAATATTTGTAATTGAATCACCGTAACACGTGGTGTGCTAACTTAAATCCCTAATTTTATCGAAATACTCAAAAGAAATGATCCACGAAATTGGCCGTCAAAATTCCATCTTTAACCAGTTTTTGCGAGAGATTCGTGACAAAAATACACAGACCGATCGATTGCGGTTCCGAAGAAATATGGAACGAATGGGCGAAATATTTGCCTATGAGATCAGCAAAGGTTTTGATTACAAGACAGAAGAAGTAGTAACCCCACTTGGAACGGCAGTGATGCGCACGCCGGAGCGCATGCCGGTTTTGGCCACGATTTTGCGCGCAGGACTGCCTTTTCATCAGGGAATGTTGAATTATTTCGATCACGCCGATAGTGCATTCGTGTCAGCTTACCGCAAACATTCAAAAAACGAAGGTGATTTCAAAGTGAAGGTGGAGTATATGAGCTGCCCTGATTTGAAAGGACGCGAACTGATCATTGCCGATCCGATGCTCGCCACCGGTGCATCTATGGTTTTGGTTCACAAAGCGCTCATGGCCAAAGGGGCGCCGGACCACGTTCATATCGTTACACTTTTGGCCAGCGACGAAGGCATCGCTTTTGTGCGCAAAAATCTTCCTGAAAATACGACGATTTGGGTAGGAGCCATTGACGATGAACTCACCGCGCAGGCCTACATCGTACCTGGGCTGGGAGATGCAGGAGATTTGAGCTACGGTTGTAAATAACTACTTGTATGGGGGAAGTTATCAAAATCGGTGGAATCTTTCTTCTCAGTGCTGTCAAATTTGCTTTTGCTCCCGGGGCGGCTATACTTGCTGGCTATTCATTTTGGGAAACCTTGGGCATGACCATGTCAGGTGGTATTTTTGGTGTATTCCTTTTCTATTATTTCGGGTTGTATGTTATGAAGATTATGGCAAAGTGGAAAGGGAAACCCTTCCTTGTTGGCAATAGATCCGAACCTCTGGTTTTTAATCGAGGAAGTCGTAAAATAATTAAGGTAAAACAAAACTTTGGACTGATCGGTCTCGTAGTACTCACCCCTGTATTGATAAGCATTCCCATTGGTTGTGTGGTGGCAGCCAGATTTTTTTCTCAAAATCGCCTCACACTTCCTATGATGGCAACTTCTGTGGTTTTCTGGGCGCTAATCATCACGTGGTTTTCCACGGTTTTTAAGATGAATATACTTGACTAATGAAACGTTATTCGCACCTTTTCTTTGATCTTGACCGCACGCTTTGGGATTTTCAAACCAACTCACGACAAGCCCTTCAGGAATTATATCTGACCTTTGAATTGGAATCGCGGGGTATTTCAAACGTTCATGATTTCATACTTAAGTTTGAAGAAATCAATGAATCCCTTTGGGCCGCATATCGCATGGGCAATCTCCACAAACGACAACTTCGATCCATGCGATTTTATAAAACTATGGAATCTTTCGGATGTAAAGATGAGCGTATGTGCCGATCAATGGGAGATATGTATATCGAAATAAGCCCGGTGAAAACAGGGCTTTTCCCCAATACCCATGAAACGCTGGATTACCTTGCGGGAAACTACCGCATGCACATCATCACCAATGGTTTTGAAGAAGTACAACATTTGAAATTAAAGAATGCAGGTTTGACCCCGTATTTCGATTTGATCATGACCAGTGAATTGGCCTCCGCACGAAAACCAGATCCTGTTATTTTTCAATTGGCCATGCAAAAAGTCGGCGCTTCAGCTCCGGACGCCCTCATGATTGGTGACGATCTGATTGCAGATATCGGTGGTGCGCGAAGTCTCTGGATGGATCAGGTATTCTTTAATCCCGAAGGCGTACTTCACGAAGAAGAAATAACTTATGAAATCAAGGATCTGATTGAACTCAAG
>JBBSDD010000540.1:0-2434 GCA_038249755.1 Flavobacteriales bacterium
GTGAATCCAGCGGAGTTAGAAGTTTCCCACGCGCCATTTTCTTCCCAAAGCAACCAGTATTCAGGAGCACAATAATCAGAGAATAAATATTTTCCATACAAATTTGGAAAAGAAGGTCCGCGATAGACCCTGCCTCCGGTAATGGCACAGCGGAAACCACTGCCCTGATTGCCGTAGGCGTAATCGAAAACAGGATCCTGATAATTACCCATTTCGCAATTGTTCAGATTGTATGGAGAAAAGCCTTCGTAACATCGCCATCCATAATTGATACCTCCTTCTGAACTGGCAGGCTGATAGCCAACCTCCTCCCTGTTATTTTGACCGACATCACCAATGAACAATTCTCCGGTTTCCTGATCAAAGGCAAACTTCCAGGGATTGCGCAGTCCGGACGCCCAGATCTCATCAAGACCAGAATCATCATCAAAAAATGGATTGTCAGCTGGACTGGTATAAGGCTGTGTGGAAACATCAATTCTGAGCATTTTGCCGAGGTGACTCGTCAGCGTCTGAGCTCTGTTTAGCGGATCTCCCCCACTGCCACCATCGCCCATGCCAATGTAGAGGTAACCATCGGGGCCAAATTCCATATGTCCCCCGTTGTGATTGGAAAAATCCTGTGCAATTTGCATTTGGACTTCTTCTGATCCTGTATCTGCCTCATTGGGATCAGAGGCCGAAACCGCAAAACGCGAAATTCGGGTGTAGAGTTGACTGCTTTCTGTGTAAGTATAATTGATATAAAATGATCCCGAAGAGCAATAATCCGGTGGGAAGGCCAGTCCAAGCAACCCTTTTTCGCTACCTGAAGAATCTACTATGTCCTCAATATCCAAAAAAGGATTTTCCAATACAGTTCCATCTGGCAAAAGAATTTTTATTCTTCCATCCTGTTCCACTACAAAGAGGCGTTCATCGCCAGCATGTGTTATTTCGCATGGACGGTTAAAGCCGTTAGCAAGTTGGTCGAGTTCTACATTTTGAGAAATTACGAGACTTGAAGAAAAGATCATTCCTACCAAAATCATATTTCTTTTAAAACATACAGATAAAATCATAAACTATTGGTTTAAGGGTATTTGTCGAAATTCGGAAAATCTCCGGTTTTTGAAAAGTAAAATTAGCAGACATTCGCCCGGTTTACATCATATTTACACCAAAGAATTGGATTCTTATGGTGTAAAATTTCTAAGAAAACTTCTGTCTCCTGGCCCTACTGGTGTCTGCTTTTCGAATTTTTATTCTTTTTGGAGCTACTTCGCACGTTTAACGAATTGCTGATATGAATTTGAAAGAATCGATCATCACCCGTAAAACATGTCCCATTATCAGCCATCCGAAAGCTGGTAAAACCACCTTAACTGCAAATGTATCTTATTCCGTGGTGCTCTTCAGCCTGCCAACGTTATGCGGTGACACTAAAAAAAACAGAATCTGCCGATGAAACTTTTTATAAGTCCTTTCATGTCTCTGAACAGATATGAAAGCATGAAAGTTGATATTCAAAAACTACTGACGGATGATTTTTCGGGTGGCCATATGCTCCGTCGCACTTATTAGTTGTGCAAAATAAATTCCAGGAGCGAGCGGTGAAAGATCAATTTCAGCCCGTTCGGAACCACCCATTGGATAGGATTGAATTTTCTTTCCATCCACAGAATAGATATCCACGCTTAAATTATTTACAGGAATATGGAATTTTGCCTCCACCCAAACAGAACTTGTGGCTGGATTTGGGAAAATATCAAAGGAATAAACCAGGGCATGATCAGCCGTTGAAGAGACTACGAATTCGATGCCCGTTGTCGTGACCATACAGCCGCTTTCGGAAATAATCTGTACGACATAATTTCCTGATTCTGATGCATTGATTGAAATGCCATTTTCTCCATCTATCACTGTCCCATTCAGAAACCATATATACGATTCACCTTCTAATAGGGAACTCAGGACATTCCCGTTGATTTGGATATGCGAAAGAAACGATTCACCATCTTCGCGCAAGCGATGCACTTGACCATCTGAACCATGAACAGCGTACATTTCTCCAAACACATCTTCCCCATATGAAACAATTCCGTTCGTGAATCCACCGGAGTTAGAAGTTTCCCACGCGCCATTTTCTTCCCATAAAAGCCAATATTCTGGTGAACAATAGTCCGAAAACAAATATTTGCCATATAAATTTGGAAAAGAGGGTCCCCGGTACACCCGCCCTCCGGTAATGGAACAGCGGAAGCCATTTAAATGATTTCCATAAGGGTAGTCAAAAATTGGCCCCGTATATTCTCCCGTTTCACAATCATCCAGATTGTAAGGTTCAGTTCCTTCATAACAGCGCCAACCGTAGTTTGTACCACCTTGCGCATCTGCGGACTGATGATTCACCTCTTCGCGGTTTTCCTGTCCCACATCACTTATAAATAAATTA
>JBBSDD010000541.1:0-2430 GCA_038249755.1 Flavobacteriales bacterium
GATGGTGACAACAGCCACCGAACCATCCAACAAATCTCGCTGGTGCAGCGCAAAGCAAGCTACCGACTGGGGCACAGGCTCCGCACTGATCAAACCTTTCTTCCCACGGAGGCTCCCGAATTTCGGATACGGTATCGTTTGGTGGCTGAGTTTCCCCTTTCGGGAAACAGGATTGATCCGGGAGAATATTATCTCATCGCTTCAAATGAACCTATTTTCGAATATCAAGCTGACTCATACAACATTGAAAACCGATTGGTATGCTCTCTTGGTTATAATTTCACCAAAAACCAGAAACTGGAAGCTGGTCTCGACTACCGCGCCGACAATTTTCTTGACGGTGGTTTGAGACAACGATTGTGGCTAAGAGTAGGCTGGT
The DNA here is from genome assembly GCA_038249755.1 of Flavobacteriales bacterium. GTDB lineage: Bacteria > Bacteroidota > Bacteroidia > Flavobacteriales_D > Cryomorphaceae > JBBQZU01. Next base: position 380 of record JBBSDD010000541.1, read on the forward strand.
TTGTGAACATTTCACGAGAGTAGATCTGAGTGATAATCCTGGCATTAATTAAGAAAAGTCAATAAACAAAGGGAACAGGTATCTGAAAACTCACGATGATGAATCGGCTCTGAAAATTTTTAATAAATAGCGTCCAATACAGCGATTTTCCTACCTTCATTTCTCAGAAAGTAAAAATGGGAAGAAAATACCGCATACTCGTCGTGGAAGACGAGCCATTGATAGCAGAAGATATTTCGGGATACCTGATAGAAAGTGGATTTGAAGTAGCTGGTATCGCTGAAACAGGAGAAGAAGCCCTGCGACTCGCAGAGAAGACCGGACCAGATGCCATGCTGCTCGACATCAACCTGGGTGAAGGCATGGATGGTGTGGAAGTAGCGGGAATCATCCGCGACAGGTATCAGATTCCGGTGGTTTTTCTCACCAGCCATGCAGATAAAGGAACCCTGGAACGCGCCAAACATACATTGCCCGCAGGCTATCTGCTCAAACCTTTTGAAGGCAATGATCTGATGACTTCGCTGGAAATTGCCATTTTCAATCACATGCGCAAAAACGGGAATGAAATTTCGCAGCCTTCCATAGAATCACTGAATCATATTTTGCCAGTTGCACTCAGTCAGCGGGAATACGATCTCTTGCTGGAACTTCAATCTGGTAAGACAAATAAAGAAATTGGAAAAGCATTATTCATTTCCATAAATACAGTAAAAACGCATCTGCAACGCCTCTTTGATAAACTCGACGTGCACAACCGTACCCAAGCCATTTTCAGAATCCGGGAACTCAGCAAATAGCGTAAAATTTTGTTGGATAATCGCTGAATATTGAAGAATTAAACCTTTTGCCCAAAAATTCACCCTTTCGGGTGAAAATAACATAAAGCGGAACAGGGATATTTGTGCATCAAAAACAAACAAACAACCAATCCGAAATGAAAATGCACTATATCTTTCTCGTAATCCTCCAAACAGCAGCTTCTTCTATTCTCTTTGCCCAAGATCACGAAACTCAATTGAACGATCTATCAATGGACGTTCCTGTTTATTCACTCATTGCCGAATCTCAAGAATATGAAGATCTGAATCTGAAACCACATATTCATACGCGGACGGCGGCATTTCAATATACCCGGGAATATCCAAATTTGCACAGTTTTGTAAAATCAACCATAAAATTTCCTGAAGAGGGACGCCTCACGGGTCGTTATGGAAAAGTAAAAGTGCAATTCGACATACTGCCAAACGGAGATGTTGGGGAGATCAGATTTCTGGAGTCACCACATCCTGTGTATGAAAAGGAAGTGACGCGTATACTACAATCCATGCCCGCATGGACGCCGGCATATATTGATAAAGTACCTGTAACCAGCCAATATCATCTGACCCTAAACTTTTCATTGCAATAAAATTCATAACTTTTAACCAAAATCTGCTGCGATAAGTTTGTTCCGACTTGGATCCTACATCAAATTTTCAGCAACCGACGGATATCAGTTTCGATATCTTCCGGTTTTGTAGTGGGGCTAAATCGCTTGTATGGTTTGCCGTCAGGCCGAACCAGAAATTTGGTAAAATTCCACTTGATATTCTTTGTCAAAAATCCACCCAACTCTCCCTTCAAATAAGCGAATACCGGATGCGTACGCACACCATTTACCGCAATTTTTTCGGTTAGTTGGAAAGTAACACCATGATTCACACGGCAGGATTCTTCTACTGTGTCATTCGTTTCAGGTTCCTGATTCATGAATTGATTGCTGGGGAAACCGAGCACAACCAAACCCTGACCATTTAACCCACTGAAGATGTAAGCGACTGCGTGCAAATCGGCGAAGAAGTGACCGAAGTACTTGACCTTATTCATGCCGAATTTTATGTCAAAAGATATTTGCGCCGGAAATATGCCCGGCCAAACGGTGAAGGCATCGCAATAGGCCAGCTTCCTGGGCGCGTGATTGAGAAAGGTATCCCATCAGACAGGTAGATAGCTCAGATGGTTCTCGATAAATACGTCTACGGGTTGCCCCTTCATCGTCAGATAGACAA
>JBBSDD010000542.1:0-2409 GCA_038249755.1 Flavobacteriales bacterium
ACATCCGAAACGAAAGCCTCATGACTTTTGATGGTTCGTCGCCTGTCGTGGGTTTTAGACCCATCGCGGTGCTTACACATTTCTGAAGTGCCCTCACCTTTATAGTTACGGAAGTGAAATCCATTTCGCATACAAGGAATCTTATTGAGCGGTTAGCTTTCGCATGATGAGACACTGGCATTTGTTTTTAACCAGGATGTATGTTCAATCAAATAAGTGGCGCACGGATCGAAACATTCACCATCAATTAGCAGACTGAACGGAAACAGCTTCATCCGCCTGCCGCGACCGTCCCCACCGCGAAGCAATGCCACTTGTAACCACAATTTGGAAGGAATGGTAAAGTAAAAGGGGCAACATGATGAGCCCGACTTCAGGGATATTTCCCAGTAAAATATTCGCAAAAACAGTTCCGTGTACAAGTGATTTTTTCGAGCCACAAAACACGGCCACGCAGCGGTCGGCATACGTGAAGTTCATTTTTCTGGAAAGAAATAATGCAATTTGGAATACCACGAAGAAGAGCACGCACACCAGGACCAACACCAACAGAAGATGAAGTGGACCAAGCACTTCAAACGCCTCCTTGGAAAATGACCCCACGAATGTAAGGTAAATCAGCAACAGCAAAATGGTGCGGTCAAACAGTACCAACCGCTGGCCGACCGGTTCGATGTATTTCCATAAAAACCGTCTTGAAAATAATCCGAATATAACCGGAACCACAACTGTGAGAATTAAGCCTGTAAAAACATCGCTGAAGTCTGATTGCAAGCCCATATTTTTCAGAAAAAAACCCATCCAGAAGGGCGTCATCACGATACCTATCAGACCCGAAATCGAGGCATTAAACACGGCACTTGAAATATTGCCCCCGGCCATCGCTACCATCACCACCGACGAAGACACCGTGCTGGGCAAAGCGGCAAGAAAAAGAAATCCCAGCCAGACGTCCTGCCCCGAATCAGGAACAAAAACGCGAAAAGCCAGAACCAGCAAAGGAAACACAACAAAACTCAGCAACTGCACCACCACGTGCAGCCGCCAGTTCTTCAAACCCTGCCGAAAGGGCTCCAGGCCAATTTTCAATCCATACAAGAAAAAGATCAAAACAATTCCCACCTCCGAAACAGTGCGAAGTCCTGCGGCGACCACCCCTTCTACCCGAAAAAAATAGGCCATCACAATAACTGCTGCGACCGCTAAAACAAACTTATCGAATTTCATGTCATTTTTTTTCCCGCGCTGGCTTGTCGCCAAAAACTTCGCCGCTAATATAAGCCGGGAATTTTTATCTCATCCCAATGCATCCATGCCATTCAAATCTTCAGGCCAATCGACTTCAACGGCAATTGCTTCAATTTAATTCCAAAACAGAAAGATGATGCATGGAAAGAGCGATGAACGTGTAGACTGTGAAACGGATCATTCAAATTGGTAAAACATCCAACCGCCACTTGAACTTTTGAACATCAGCGATCAACAGGCATGAAAACAACCCATGAAATGTCCGCAAATAATTTTTCATCGGGTATTGCAAATGTCAAATTCTGAAACTAATTTCGTTAGTGTCGAATGTACACTTAAAATTACTTACGCATGGGCTCGACAGCCAATTAATCTAAACCACACTCCTACCAATGAAGAATTATATTACCAATCTGAGGAGGATGATGTCCTCTTGCACTGGCCGCGTGTTCGGTGTGCCTTTTATACAAAAGTTAGGCTCTGGCCTCGTGTCATCTCTGATGATTTCTGGTTTTATGCTGATGTCTACCTTATTGGTTGCTCAGCAACAGAACAACAATCAGCGCGGAATTTTCGAGAGTTTCGCCATTGTCAATTCGCCGGCTGTGAACAATGGAAATGATCAATTCTATGATCTCAACGCCAACACATCCAATCCTAATTTCCAAGGGGCAAACCTTGGATCAATCCAGGTCGGCCAAACTATTCGTGTGGTCGGAGGCCAGCAGAAAACTTATAAGAACAGTGGCTGCGACATCTCCAGTGGTGACCTCTTTTACCGTATCGGCAACAATGGTCCTTTTACGGAAGTGGATTTAAACTTTGAATTCAATATTGGAAACAGCGGCGATCAGCAATGGGGCCGGTATAATTTCAACGCCGATATAAGCTCCAGTCTGGCGCCGGGCACTTATACACTGCAAATTTTCACCAGAGCGCAAGTTCAGTTTTGTTTTAATGGAAACAATAACGGCGACATTTTTACCAGCAATAATTCCAACAATTACATAGCCACATTCACTATTCTACAGCCGATTGATTGCGTATTGAGCGATTGGAGCGAATGGGCTCCTGTTAACGCCATCTGCGGTATCACCTACACACAGACCCGAACGCGCACCATTGACACCGCTCCTGCAAATGGTGGAGCAGCTTGCGGCG
>JBBSDD010000543.1:0-2406 GCA_038249755.1 Flavobacteriales bacterium
AGGATCTATAATTAGCGGAACGTCATTTTCTGGTCTGAAATTTATCATCTGGTTTTTAATTCTGGGGCAGAAAGTTTTTGCGCAGGGATGAGGTCCAGCGCCTTGATCTGATCTTTATATTCAGATGGCAGTACGATATCTTTTAAAAGCTGGTCTACCTTCAGAATTCTACCCAGTTTATAAAGTCCGGGCAGGGGATATAAAAGCGAGAACCGCCGGAAGCCCAGCAATTCCCGCACTTTTTCTGGCACAACCAGTATTTGCGCTTCACACAGGATTTTATACCGCACCAATCCCAGATGCTTGCGGTACTGACGGAACAGATCGTCGGTGTATTTGCTTCGCTGCAAATGTGCCTGGAGATGGTCCTCTCGCGATGTTTCCCATGCTTCAAAGGTCTTGGGCAGGTCTTTTACACCCATCCCGTTACCCATTCGGTAAAAGACATCAAACACTTCCCGTTTTTCAAAAATGTCCAGTCTGCGCTCAAGGACTTCATAGGCCCGGATGGAGTAATCGATCAGCATAAAAAGCACATCTCTGTAGGCCCAATCGGGAATGCGTGCACCGCGTTTTGCTTCCACACCGGAATGTATCGCCGCCATGGCATCAATAGCCCGGATTGCCTTTTCCTTTTCAGAAAAAGCAATCTGCCGGGCATAGGAAACCGTGGAAAAAAGCCTGCCCATGGGATCTGCTGGAAGGCGTCCCGTAAAATATAACCAGTCCACCGCTTTGCTCAAGGCAAACTCCGCTGCTGCACCGGCAAATATGAAAAGAATGGTATCACTATTTCCCCATATTTCCCGTACGATGGACTGTTTATTTACGAAATATTCCATGATTTAGAAAAATACAATTTAATTGGGAATTAATCATTTCACAAAAGTGTGGATACACGCTGTAATTTTCTATGATTCATTCGGCAGCGGACTTGCTTTGGGTGAACTCAAATCATACCAGTTCACATTTCGGGTGATGAACATGGTGAATGCCAGAATAGACGTCAAACCTATACTACCGATCAAAAGTGCATAATCTTGTACTTGCAATGTGACGTACACGAAGGTATAAGTGAAACAGAGAATCAGAACGAGCATGGCTGCCTGTTTTGCACCTGGAAGTATCGATTTTGCGTACAATCCAATGATTCCGATGATGACAACGCTCGATATCAAATAGGCCAGATTGAAATTTGAATGTTCTGATATAGATACCAGCAGGGTGTAAAAAAGACAAAGCGCCAGCCCAATTAAAATATATTGGAAGGGATGTACTTTCTTTTTATTGAATATTTCGACAAGAAAAAAGGTAAGAAAAGTGAGAGAAATAGCCAACAGCGCGTATTTTGCTGAGCGCATTGATTTTTGATAGTCATTTACTGAAAGCAACATTTCCACGCCAAAAGACGATTTGATGACTTCATTCACATTCCTGTCGCCGATCCAGTATTGCGGAAAATTGCGGTTGAGTTCGAGAACTTTCCAGTTGGCTGCAAATCCCTGCTCATCCACTTTTCTGTTATCGGGGAGGAAAGAACCAGTAAAACTAGGGTCCTGCCAGTCGGATCTAAGCTTTACATCTGTTTCCTTTCCCAAAGGAACAAATCCCAGGTATTGACTCCCCTGAAGCTTCAGGTCGAAACTAAATTTGTAAGATTCCGGACCTTCTCCTCTGAGAACATTTTTTACGGTAATTCCTGATTTCACGAAAGTGGGAATGCCCGAACCCGGATCAATATTCCTGGCCTGGTCATTCCATTTTACGACTACTTTTTCCTTAATTCCCCGCAGATCCGAAATATGGACGGTCAGAAATGCATCGTCAAGATTCACTTCATATTCCTTGAGTTCACCCAGATATTCCGATATATTTTCAAAATGACCGGAAAATGACAATTGCGAATCATAAACCACCACTTCATAAATACCGCGGTTTAATTTTTTGGGAGCCACCCGGCCATCTATCAGAAGTTTGTCGGGAAGGATGTGCAGCACTTCATCCACTGTCACCGTTTTATCATCTTTTACAATGGTTTTTTGCACGGGAATGCTCAGGATCGGGCCGTAGACGTGCTGTTCATTGGCCCATTTGCTGCTCACATCGACAATGGTTTGTTGCCGCAAATATTCACGGTCCTGAATCACATCTTTTACATAATCCATGGGAATTAGCAAGAGGAGCATCAGGATGAAAATAGAGATAAGTTTGAGCGTTACTGAGTTTCGGATGGATTGTCCTGCTTTTTCGAGGTAATTTTTGTTTTCTTCTTTCATGGTTTGTTTAGATTAAAAGTACTTTGTAATTCAAAGTGACTAGGTAAAAAAAATCGGTTTTATTTCTGTTTATTGATGAGTTTTTCAAGTGCATTCAAATGTTCCTGAAAAGCTTTTTTTCCTGCTTTGG
>JBBSDD010000544.1:0-2399 GCA_038249755.1 Flavobacteriales bacterium
AGCGATGCAAATGGAAAAGTAGCTCTCTACAGTTGCGCTTCGGAAGCTTATCAGCGTTTGTCGAAAGACCTTACTATTAAAACCTTGAAGGGGATGAAATCGAAAAGATAGAAGGCGGTTTGCTCATGTTTTAAAGAACTATATTGATTGGAGATATGACAAAAATAGACCTGAAATTTATCGCGGGTGCGGAAAATTAATTTTGAAAATAGGAAAACCGGAATAGGCTCTTGGCAGTTTACTTCTTTTCATACAAATGAACAGACATGCAAACCATCAATACTTTTGGTAAATTGCTTTGAACCTATTGTTGGTTTAATGGCAACCTTTGATCAGAAATGCGTGGTGTCTTTCTATATGATATAGAATCGGAATAATAGGGTGCAAAATATCTAAGTCAGAGCCAAACTTTTGGCGGACAAAAAAAATTTTGTTAAACCTGAATCAGGAAAGAAAACCTTGTGTAGCTTCGTGTGGGCATGACGGCATAATGCACGCACCCAAAACAAGAAAAATACAATGGCTAAGAAGACAGAAACCCCATCAAAAGGCGGTAAATCACCGGCAAGCGCACCCGGTAAAGCGGCGCCTGCCAAAGACAAAGGCAAAACTCCGACCAAAAAGAAATAACCAAAAGAGGCAGGACGAAAATCCTGCCTTTTTAAATTCATCCAATTTGAAATTCTGATTCTTAAGGCAAACTTTATTTTTCCTAAGCAGCAGTTCGATTTTCTTGCTATCTCCAACAAATCCCCTTATCATCTTGTGTCTTGTGATAAAAAAATGGGGTTGTATCTGAAAATTTCCTGACTTTTCAATTTTTAAGTGGTTGTTCAGCTTTTCTTTTTCGTAAATCCGGGTTAATCTATTTCTTTCGTTTCTCCGCCGCAATTAGCTCCAAGGGGCGCTTGAATTTCAAAAAATGGCAGGCGAAAAAAAGGCGAATCGCCGGGTTAAATAAACTTCAAATACTTACCAAATTTCACGGCGTTTAAAAATATTTTTTAAGTTTGATTCATTTGTAGATTATCGCAGACCTACCAACATTTGATGCGGGGACAGTTGGCCTGCATACAAATGAGACCTGGAATAACAAGGGAAAGATTATATAGTATTCAATTATTCAGAGGTGCGCCATGGATTTTACAACAACAGCACGCAGCGTTATGATGCTTATAATGTGGGGTTGGCATGGGAGCTGACGGTGGCTTTCTTGGTGAAAAGTTGGCGCTATATTTTGAATATTTAGATTGTGCATCTCTTCCAGGTCGCATATTTTACCTGTATCTTGCGCAGACTTGCCTGATGTGCACTTTAACCACAACAAATGAAACCGTCCTTTGGGTTTTACATCGCCTTTTGTTTTTGCAGTTTGGAGCTTTTCAGCAAACATATCACAGCCCAAGCCGACACAGCAGCATGGTTTGCAAGGCATGAAATTAATATTGTGGGATTCGTTGACGTGTTATACGCCTATTACTTTAATATGCCAGAAGGCAATGTGAGTCAACCATTTTTGCACAATTACAATTATAGCGATCCGCAAGGCGTAATTGTTCGATGGCCGTCCGGACAGTCATTTGAGACCGCAGGGTATTCTTTGAACCTGGATTATTTTCCAACAGCCAATCTCAGCTGCCGTCTGGAATGCAGAAATTTTGCATCGGATAGGCGCATCTATGTTGATGGTAAAGGATACAAAAGGACGAATACAGCAGTGCTGGCGTCAATCGCCATTCAAATTACATCCACAGTATGCCGTTGATTTCCGCTTTCACTTTGTTTTATTTTCGTGAAATCATCACATATCTGGTATGAAGTCCTGGGCTACTTATCTGAATCCAGTTTTCAAAACCGCCTTTGGCATCAGTATCGCCGGTATGATCGGCATCGTACTCGACTTTGGCTTTGAACAAGGCGCACGCGACAAACTTTTGTTGGATTTTCTATTCTATATTGTAATCATGGCAGGAGTGGTTTCACTTGCCGCCAGATATATCTGGAAATGGACAGCCATCCCAGTCAATGCGCGTATATTTGATATTACTTCCTTTGCGCTGACGATATTCATCGTTTACCTGCATTTAGGTCACTTGCAAATGCACGGAATTGACGATAGCCCATTCCTCGGAATCAAGTTTGCCGTGTTTCTAACCTTCCTTCGTGAATTTTCTGAACAGCGCGTGAGTTATAAAAATACCCTGCTCAATCCTGCTCAATTATTTATTGCCAGTTTTTTGATTATTATTTTTCTGGGTGCCATATTGCTTATTCTACCCAATGCCACCCACGAAGGGATTTCTTTTCTGGATGCGCTATTTACTTCCACCAGTGCTGTTTGTGTCACCGGATTGATCGTCGTTGATACGGGTACTTATTTTACCCTTTCCGGGCAATAT
>JBBSDD010000545.1:0-2388 GCA_038249755.1 Flavobacteriales bacterium
ATTTCTCGTATCGAAAATGCTCGTGCCGTCTGTCTTTCTCAAATTATGTGCTAGAATCTGATTCCGGTATTTCCTTAGATCTGACCAGTTTGAAAGTTTTTTTCTAATTGGACCGACTTTTATTTTCAATTCTTGTATTTCCTGTTTCCAATCAGGCATCTTTTTCGCAGTAATATACTGATCTGCCTCCTCTAAAATCGATGAGCCGACTAAAATAATCTTATCTAATATCAAGCCTTTTATCATTACTGATACCGGGACCGGTTGGTGTTCAACATTTACGTGATAGTCCTTCAAGTTTTTCAATTCTTTTAAAATCGCATCGTACAAATCCATGTTTCGGATCAGTTCTGAAGTAAGTATACCGATTGTTAGTAGGCTTTGATTGAGTTTTTGGATCGCTTCTGCGGTTTTAATTGTTTTCATCGAATTAATTTATTACAAATTTAAGGCAGTAAAACGTAACCTATTTACGTTCTAAAATATACTATTTTCAACCAATTCCCTTTCCTTCTCATTAATCTCGTAAACTGCATACATTATATCATCAATGTTTTTTTCCAATTCTCCTGTAAGATCACTTTTTCCTTGTAATATTTGATCAACAAGGGGTGATAGCTCCTTTTCAATTCCAGGTATTATTGGAAGCTGATTCAAATACACTGGTTTGTACTCAAAGTATCCATTTTGCTTGGTTGACGCTATTGATTTAAAGAAAAAGTCGATCACTTTCGAATTGAGTTGAGCCAGAAGTGTTAGGTCATAAGTTGGAATAATGGTTGTCTTGTCATTGCTGTAAAATTTAGATTTATCGTAAGCATATGAAGCACCTTTTACAATAGCGGGGACTATGATTTTCGGCTTCTCAAACTCTTCATAATAATCCACCGCATCCTGAATTTCGTACCATTGATAAGTTCCGGCTTTTCGACCCGACCAATTCTTATCTGTATTGCCCTTTGGTCGCGGAATGAGTCTCTCTTTGTATTGCTCCAGATGTTTTAGAATAGCGGGATATTTATCAATTTCAATTCCGCGCCGGGTAAATATCAAATACTTATCACCCTTCGGCTGCTTGTACCTTTTGATATCCCGCCCCGCCAGAAAGGGTTTGATCACTTCAGCGGAGCGCGGGTCTTCGGCGATCAATCGGTCGCGGGTGGCTTGGTCTATCACGAAAGCTTCATTGAGCCCTGTGAGCACGCCGCGGTAAATCTTCCCATTCACATATTCTTTCAGCGGTACGCCTTTGGACCTGATCTTGTCGAGCAGGCGCTGCACGTCGGCATTTACCAGGGTCCAGCCTTCGGGGCGCAGACCGGAAAGCAGTACTTTGTAGCGCAGGCCTTGGAGATGGTATTCCAGCCCGTTGGGGTAGTCGAGCGTATCGACATTTACGGCAGTGAAATCAGCGCGGGCTGGTGATTTTTCAAGCTGCATGACGCAGGGGTATGTGGTGGCTTCTTCAAATACGGGCAGGTCGCCAAAATCAACAATCTCGGTGAGTCTGAAATTTTTCACGAAAGTGCGCAATGCCTGACCATACCCCGCACGCATCCACTTGTTGGGGAGGATGTAAGCAAACTGGCCTGCCGTGCTCAGTATGTCCATCCCAAGCTCCACAAAATATACATAGAGATCGGCTGTGCCGGCGTAGGTTTTATAATGATCCTTCAGGTAGCTTTTCAGCCCGGAGAGTTCCTCCTGCCTGATATACGGCGGATTCCCAATCACCACATCAAATCCCACAAAATCACCGGCATCATTGAGCACTTCGGGAAATTCGAAACGCCACTCGAAGGCATTTTCAAAGATGCGGTTGGCTTTGATGGTGTCGATGTCGGTTTCGAGCTTTTTGATTTCCGTGGTCAGGGTGTCCACCTTTTTGGTCCAGGCGGCTTTTTCCTTTTTGCCCAGCTCAAACATGCTGGTCTGGGTGGTGAGCACGGTGAGATCGCCGGAGAGCTTGCGCAGCTTTTTGGCTTTGGGGTCGTTTAGGTTGATCTCACTGCGGAAGTCGGACTTGATGTCGGCGATGAGCCTTTCCATCTCGCGCTTTTGCTCCTTGCTCCCCGCATTGCGGTAGGTGGCCACGGTCATGCGGTACCCATCGATGCTCCATTTGCTCTTTTTCAGGGCCTGCTTCAGGTCGGCAGCGAGGGCAAAGCGGCTTACGAGAGAGTTGCCACACTTGATGTTGATGTCGATATTGGGGAGGGTTTGCAGTTCATTGTACTCCCCTCCTTTCAAAGGAGGGGTGTCCGCAGGACGGGGTGGTTGCTTACCAATTAAATCACGGGTGTCCGCAGGATCGGGTGGTTGCTTACCAATTAAATCACGGGTGTCCGCAAGACGGGGTGCTTGCTTGCCAATTAAATCACGGGTGTC
>JBBSDD010000546.1:0-2372 GCA_038249755.1 Flavobacteriales bacterium
CAAAAAGCAACTCAGCCTTGAGGGTAGAAAATTTATTGACCGTAGCCATGTGCTGATCTACTGTATAGAAAGAATAATGCAGAATATCACCCTCTAAATGAACTTTTTGAGCATCTGCCTGCAATCGGACGTACTCGTGAATTTTTCTCCCGAACCATTTGCCTTTTGATTTTTGGTAGAGCCGCACTTTTGTGTCGGGATACCAACCGCTGTGTCTGATCCACCTGCCGCAATACATGGTAAGGCGATGCATGGAGTAAGCGTCTGAAGCAATCTCAGCATTTTGCTTAACGGCAAGAATAGACTGACGGAGCTCATCACTCAGCTCCTCATCAGCATCGAGCGAAAGAACATAAGGAAACTTCGCCTGCGCTGCCGCAAAATTCTTTTGTTCGGTATAACCGTCAAAAGGATGTTCGAGAAACCGGATCCCATGCGAAAGGCAAATTTCTTTGGTTGTGTCTGTTGAGTATGAATCTACCACAACAACCTCGTCGGCTATCCCTTGGAGCGAATCCAAACACCTTCCGATGTTGCGGGCTTCGTTGTAAGTGATAATGACGGCGGATATCTGCATGAATCTACAACGTTTCCTCCAGCCACCGGAAAAATTCGTATTGCCAAACAAGACCGTTTTGAGGCTTCAATACCCAATGATTTTCATCCGGAAAATAAACCAAACGGCTCTTTATTCCGCGTTGTTGCGCTGCAGTGAAGGCCTCAAAAGCCTGTCCTTCCGGCACACGATAATCCTTTCCGCCTTGAAAGATTAAGATTGGCGTATTCCATTTATCGACCTTGTTGATGGGATCGAACTCACGGTATGTTTTCTGGGCAGCAGCATTTGACTTATCCCAATACGGACCGCCCATGTCCCAATTCGCGAAAAAAAGTTCTTCTGTATTGCCGTACATGCTCTTGAGGTTAAAAATTCCATCGTGTGAAATGAAACTTTTGAATCGCCCTTCGTGAATTCCTGCGAGGTAAAAAACAGAATAGCCGCCATAACTCGCTCCAACACACCCAATCCGATCCTTGTCAACAAAACGTTCCATAGATACATGATCGATTGCGCTGAGGTAATCCTGCATATTGAGCCCGCCCCAGTCTTTTGATATTTGCTCATTCCATGCCACGCCATGTCCGGGCATTCCACGTCGGTTTGGTGCCACAATGATATATCCTTTGGCAGCCATGACCTGGAAATTCCATCGAAACGAATAAAACTGACTCAGCGCAGATTGAGGTCCACCCTGCGTGTAGAGCAGAGTCGGATATTTTTTTTCAGGATCAAAATCGGGGGGATAGATTACCCATGTCACCATGGTTTTTCCATCCGATGTAGTCACCTTTCTAAGGTCTACCTTGCTCATTTTTATATTGGCATATATCTCATCGTTTACATGCGATAACTGCACCATCTCTCCCGAATCCACATCAATTGAAAAAATTTCCTTCGCGTGATTCATATCCATGCGTCCGGCTATTACTTTTTTGTCGACCTCACCAAACAATCCGGATATGTCCCATTGCCCTTCTGTGATTTTTTTCACCCGGCTTGATTTATCCGCTTTTCGCGGAATATCCATTACGAACAGCTGTACGGTGCCACCTGTTGCTGCCGTGAAATACACAGATTCTCCATCCTGACCAAAGATAAATTCGCTGACACTGCCATCCCAGTCTTTGGTAAGATTCACTGTTTCACCATCAATAATTGTTTTGATATCATTCTTGTCAGATTCATAGCCATCGCGTGCCATGGAAAGCCATGCCAGTTGACCAGTTGAAGAAAAAACGGGATGGGTATCGTAACCAGGATTGTCTTCTGTCAGATTTTTAGTTGTTCCGGTGGACAAATCATACGCATACAAATCGGTATTTGTGCTATTGACATAGTCGGTGCCAAAAAGTTTCTTGCAGACGTACACGACCTCCGTGCCATCGGGGTTCCATGTGTAATCTTCGCTTCCGCCAAATGGTTTTGTCGGCACATCGTATGGTTCGTCTTTGAGAATGTCTATGGTTTCGGCCGAACCATCTGTGGTTTCGATAAAAAGGTGGCTATATGAACCATCTTCCCAGGAATCCCAGTGGCGATGGTGCAGCGCATCGTAAATTTTGACATCACTTTTTCCCAATGCGGGATAGCGGTCGACACCGGTAATGGATTTTAACTTTACATCACGCACCACCAAACGGTATTTTCCTTCATTTGATCGTGCAGGATCTTTTCGGTAAGCGGAATAATCTACTCCTTTCGCTGTTTCTCCCGAGGACAATGTATAGACATAATTTTCCGAATTAAAATTGTTGTTCTCCATATCCGGATAGGAAACCTTATACAAAACTGCCGACCTGTCATCGCTCAA
>JBBSDD010000547.1:0-2361 GCA_038249755.1 Flavobacteriales bacterium
AAATCCCAGGTGTTTCAGGATATTCTGGCGATGATCCGTGTAGGTGGCTTTCCGTTCCGGTACTTCGACAGCCAGAGACGGCGGTAGATCAAGCTGTCGCCCCAAATAATTCATAATGTGAGGAGACAGGTCATGAACCTGATTTAAAAAACGACCATACAGACGAACTGAACAGAGTTGAACGGCAACAAATAGGCGAGAGTTTTTTCGGTATTTACAAACTTCCTCTCTATCACTTGCTGAGAGCGTCCAATCTCTCACCATCTCCTCATCTGAAAAGTTCTGAGGTAACGAGATTGACCGGTAGCGTTGATGTTTGGACAGGAATTGTTCCTTTGTGGTCATCTGCCCCTCCGTTGGTGTTTACTGGGTTTAAGCAAGAAAACGTCCGTTTTTCTTGCGGTCGATTACATGTCTGATTTTAGGACAAATAACCATAATGAAACCCATTGCGAAAAACAATGGAAAGATATACCATACTTATTAAGTTATCTGGTACACAGGGAGGGATATATGCTGATCGGGTACATGCGAGTTTCAAAGCAAGATGGTTCTCAATGTCTGGATCTTCAGAATGATGCTCTTATAAAAGCAGGGGTTGCCCCTGAACGTATATTTGAAGATATGGATTCTGGCCGGAAAGATGACAGGCCTGGACTCAAGGAATGTCTAAAGGCCCTCCAGCCAGGAAATACTTTGGTAGTGTGGAAACTTGACAGGCTCGGCAGAGATCTGAAACATCTTGTAAATACCATAGATGAATTGCGGAACCGTGATATTGGTTTCAAAGTTTTAAATGGTGCTGGAGCACAGATTGATACAACTACACCAAACGGGAGGTTGTGTTTTGGGATATTTGCTGCACTTGCTGAGTTTGAGCGGGAACTCATTATAGAGCGGACCCGTGCCGGTCTTGCAGCTGCCCGGGCAAGGGGTAGGAAAGGCGGTCGGCCACGTAAGATGACAAAGACCGCCTTGCAGATGGCCACAGCAGCAATGACAGATCGCAACTCTGTCGCAGCTGATGTGGCAAAGCGATTGGGAATCACGACAACGACCCTGTACGCATATGTAAATGGCGATGGGTCATTAAAAGAACCGGGGCAGGCTCTTCTTAACAGCCCAACCCCATCAGTTCAATCAAGTGCCGCTTAATCTTATTGGTCAGAGGTTTAAGCCCATCACACCAGATAAGGACTTTTCACTATGCAGACACAGACAGTAAAAGAAAAAATAGCGAAGCTTGTTTTAGCGCAGCCGGAAGATGCCACATATGACGAGATTCTGAAGGAATTGGCCTTTGCAAAAATGGTTGATCGCGGATTGGAAGATGCTCGCGCTGGACGAGTAATTTCGAATGATGAAATGGCTAACCGGATCAGAACATGGCAAAAATAAGATGGTCAAATGAAGCCGAGCAATGGCTCAGAGAAATCTACCAATATATTGCCAAAGACAACCCTTCCGTTGCGGAGAAAGTCGTGTCCGGCATCTATGACAAGGCTCAGCTTCTGAGTGATTTCCCCCAACTTGGCCATAAATACCGCGAAGAACCGGAGGGTGATATCCGTGTTCTCCTTTATGGTCATTACCGAATTGCTTACATTATCACAAACGACTATATTGACATCCTGGGCGTCTTTCACGGAGCGCTGGATATAGATAGGTACCTGCTTTAAAGCGAGCCGGAGCATGGAAGAGCACAAACTGACAAAGAGACAGTTTAATCAGCTTGATGGAAGTTTTGACACGCATCTATTACTTGATGCCGTGGATGCGCTCGATGCTGTTCGGCCAATCATCTCTGATGATTATGGTGAAGGAGGCGGGATTCTACGCCCCCCGGAAATTCGCGACAAATTACTGGAGCTGCATAGGAGATCAATGGAGCTTTTTAATTCCGAGTTTTTGCGCAATACTGACCGTGGCGTTTTCGATTTGGCGTGGGAAATTGAAGATGAAATTTTTGAAGCCATAGATAGCCTGGAAAAAATCCAGGAGATCATCTCCCAATTGACATCTCTGGCTCCGGATGATGAAGTCTAATAATAGTAGTATGTTAAATTAGCCAATCGACTACTTCGGGGATTTGGCTTTTAGAACCTCAAATTCAAAACCGTAACTTTCTGTTCAAATGCGCCCGCTGGTCCAAGTTGAAAGAGACCACAACAGGATTAACGAATGGGAAATACAATATGTCTGGAATGTAAAGAAGAGATTAAGCCAGTTATTAGTGACCGCAGTCGTCAATGAATGGGACGCTGATGATGAACAGGTTGAAAATATGGGTCCTGGTTACAGAGAGCTGATTGATGGGTGGGTGGAAACTCCTGCTGGAGTTTGTGTCGGATGGCATATTTG
>JBBSDD010000548.1:0-2353 GCA_038249755.1 Flavobacteriales bacterium
TAATCTACACAGGGCATTATGTTTTTTACCATTATCCGTCTTTCCTTTTTAAAGAAAAGACAATGAATTCATTACACAGTTTACTTTGTTTAATACAATAAATTCATGATTCTTTTTCTGCTTTCTCTTCAGCATCCCCCAACTGCTCCTTCAACTGCGAGAAGATATCCAAATCTCCGAGCGTTGACTTTTCGATAGAGGTTTGCTGTTTTTTCACAGCGGTACGTGTTTGCACGCGTTCGTCGTCTTTTTCGCGTTTCACCGACTCGTCAGCTTCGCGGCGGATGTCTTCAATATAGCGCAGGTGAGAAACGAGGATGCGTTTGTCGTCGCGGTTAAATTCGATGACTTTTACCGTCAGTACTTCTTCCACTTCGGCCATACTGCCGTCTTCCTTGCGGATGTGTTTAGCCGGAGCAAATGCTTCCAAGCCATACGGCAACTGTACGATGGCACCCCGGTCGTCGCGGCGCAGCACGGTCGCTTCGTGGTAAGAACCTACGGGGAAGACATTTTCAAACGTATCCCACGGGTTTTCTTCGATGTGCTTGTGGCTTAGCGACAACTTGCGGTTGTCTTTGTCAATGTCCATCACCACCACTTCGATTTTGGTGCCCACTTTCGTAAACTCTGAAGCGTGTTGGTAGCGCTTGGTCCAGGACAGGTCGGAGATGTGAATCATGCCGCCGATGCCTTCTGAAAGCTCGACAAATACGCCCCACTGCGTGGTATTTTTCACCTCGCCGGTCAGGCGGGTGCCAATCGGGAAGCGCTGTTCGATTTCGCCCCACGGGTCTTGTGCCAATTGCTTGATGCTGAGCGACATTTTGCGGTCGTCGCGGTCAATTGTCACCACTTTCGCTTCGTACATCTGACCCAGCTTGAAGTATTCGCGGGCATTGACCGGCTGATTGCTCCAGGTCACTTCCGAAACGTGGATCAGGCCTTCTACGCCCGGTTCAATTTCGAGGAATGCGCCGTAATCTTCAATGTTGACGATTTTACCTTTAACCACAGCACCTTCCTGGATCTCGGCGTTGAGCACTTCCCATGGATGCGGTTGCAGTTGTTTGAGACCCAGCGAAATTCGCTTCTTATTTTCGTCGAAGTCGAGTACCACCACGTTGATCTTCTGGTTGAGCGCCAGGACGTCGCGCGGATCGGAAATCCGACCCCAGGAAATATCCGTGATGTAGAGCAGGCCATCTACGCCGCCCAAATCGAGGAATGCGCCGAAATCGGTGATGTTTTTGACCACCCCTTCCAGTACCTGTCCTTTTTCCAGACCGGCAATGATGGCTTCGCGCTGTTCTGCCAGATCGCTTTCAATGAGTGCTTTGTGCGATACAACGGCGTTTTTGATGGTTTCGTTGATCTTGACGACCTTGAATTCCATCGTTTTACCCACGTATGCATCGTAATCAATGATCGGCTTAATGTCAATCTGAGAGCCGGGCAGGAAGGTTTCCAAACCGGAAGCGTCCACGATGAGACCGCCTTTCGTTTTGCTCACCACCGTACCGCGGATAACGGTTCCATTCTGATAGGAATCCACGATGTTTTCCCAGGCGCGCAGCAGTTTGGCTTTGCGACGCGACAGCACCAACTGGCCCCGCGAGTCTTCCTGCTGCTCTACATAAACTTCCACCCGGTCGCCGATCGTCAGTTCCGGCATGTCGCGGAATTCAGACAGGGCAATCAAACCATCTGATTTGTAGCCAATGTCGAGTACGATATCGCCGCTGTTGATTGAAGTGACCCGTCCGGATACGATTTCGTTCTCCAGCACGGCTGTCAGCGTAGCGTCGTATTGTTCTTGTAGTCTTTGCTTTTCTTCTGCCGGGTAGGTGCGCCCGCGCTTGTTCGTAATGGCCCAGTCGAAGTCGTCGTGGGGCGTATCATTAGATACCAACGGTTCGAGCGGAAGCTCCAATTCTTCTTCCTCTTCTTCTACGACCGGATCTTCGGTCGTATCCACCGCAGCGATGCTTCTAACCACCGCCGGGGCTTCGGCAACCAATACTTCGGCTGCGACAATTGCTTCGATTTCCTCCTCTGCGGGAGCGTCTAAGATTTCCGGCGTTTCTTCTTCCGGATCCAGATCAAGATTTTTTTCGTCCAGCATTGACAGAATGCTTTTAAAAAGGTGAATAAATAAGGTTCAAAACTTCCATACCTGTGTTTGTATCACTACCTCATGGGTTTGGAGGCGCAAAGGTAATTTTTTCTTCTGGATATTTTCAAAAAATGAATTTTTGCTACATTAGACCTATATGAAATTGCAAGACAAGAGAAAATTTGTACTTTTGGAGTTAAGGAAAAATTACAAATAAATACCAGACATGACAGCAGA
>JBBSDD010000549.1:0-2347 GCA_038249755.1 Flavobacteriales bacterium
GCATTCCTCTGAGACAATTCAAGGCAAAATCAATATTTTTTTCCCGCGCTATTCGCGCCACAGAGACCATGCGCAATACATTCGCCTTTTTCTCACGGCTCCTTGTTGCCGGAAAAACGATTTTGGGAATGTTGGCCAGTTCCACAATCTTGCAATCCGAGTGTATGTTTTCGAGAATGTGGGCAGCCTCATGGGCATGCGTGGCGTGGAAAACCGATTTTCGGTACACCCCGAATGATTTGCCAAGATTCAGGAAGGCTTGTTTTTTACGCGATTTCAATCCAAGAGCTCCGGGAGCGAGCATGCCACGGGGGGCGATGATGGTTTTCAATTGGAGCTTTGTGGCGGCCAGCAAGGGAAAAATGGAAAAAACCCGGCTGAAAAGTCCATTGATATAAACATGGTCGGACTTATTGTCGCTAAGTAGCTTTTTAATCACGCTGTATTTTCGTTTGGCGGCGGAGATATACATCACATCTGCATGTCCCGTAGTGATCCATTTGTTGAGAACGACATCGGGATAAGGTTCCTCATCGAGGTAATCCCGGTCCCCACATACCACTTTAAACCGCACTGAATCACCGAGCGCTGAGATCAGATTCGCGCAGGAACTTATGGGACCACCCGCTTTGTAACCAGGCAGATACCAATCTGTAAATACGAAAACAACGGGTTGGTTAGTTGATTCCATTTTGCGAAAGCCAGGCTTCTAAGATACAGAGATACCAAATTCTGGACCAACCTACACGGGGATCGTGTTTTAAAAAAAGCGTTCCACCGCTGCCCGAGCGCTTTGGCGTTGAATTCCGGACGGGCACCGAGGGCAGCGATGTGGTCGCCACAAAAGGATTTTAATTCATTGCGCAGCCATTGGTCAAATGGAAAACTGAATCCCATTTTGGGTCGGTTGACAATTTCGGGAGGCAGCAAATCGCCCATCGCATCTACAAACAATTTTTTGGGTGAGGTGGGATATTTAAACTTATCGGGAACTCCCAAAACGGTTTGCACCAAAGCGTGATCAAGAAACGGAACGCGTACTTCCAGGGCGTGGGCCATGCTCATCTGATCGGTGTCGCGAAGCAATACGGAATGCAGATACGTGGTGAGCTCTGCATAGGAAATACGACTCAACAACGGCAAGCGAAAACCCGGCGTGTCGTAACCCACCCCTGCATGCACCATGTCAAACACGGCACTGCTGCCAGCCAAAGGCACATGAAGCAGCTGACGGTTTACTTCGCGTGACGCCACTTCCCGGCTATACTGATAGGCGTATTCTGTATCAAAATAGGGTTCGCAAATCACCTGCGTGATTTTTTCGGAAGCGACTCCGGGCACCGCCATTGCCCTGGCGCTGCCCATGGCACGCCGCATAAATGAAGGAAAACTCAGGAGCCACTTTTTTCCCTGCAATTCTGAAATCTGCTGGAAAATGGGATACCCGGCGAACAATTCATCTCCACCAAGTCCGGAAAGGACCATGGTAATGCCCGATTCTTTGGCAGCTTTTGACACCACGTAGGTATTGATGCCATCGCCGGAAGGATGATCCATGGCTGCGATGGCGGCGGGCAGGTCTTCTATCAGCGCATTTGGCGAAAGCCGAACCTCATTGTGATCTGTCTGAAATTTGTCTGCGACCATACGCGCGTATTTGGCTTCACTGAATTCCGCCTCGTCGAAGGTGACCGTAAAAGTGCGCAGTGGTTTGGATGAAAATCCGGCTGCGACTCCTACAATGGCCGAAGAATCGATTCCTCCGGACAGAAACGCGCCGAAGGGTACGTCTGAAACCAGCCTGCTCTCCACCGCTTTTTCGAAGCGGGTTCGAATGAGATTGGTGGTATCTGAATATGTTTGCCGCACCCCGCCCATCTCTGCCGATCGGGCCAAATCCCAAAATGTATCGATCCGCTCTTCGTCTTCATTCACAGTCATCACCACGCCGGGTGGCAGCATGAAAACCCCGTCCACAAGCGTATTGGAGCCATTGACGGTCTGGTATCGCAAATATTCGCCGAGCACTGATTTATTGAGGGCCTTGGGCACGAGGCCGCTTTTCAACAAGGATCTTATTTCACTTGAAAAAATAAGATTCTCGCCGCTTCGGGCATAATAAAGTGGTTTTATCCCCAATCGATCGCGGCCGAGCAGCAATTCCTTTTTTTGGGCATCCCAAAAACCGAAAGCAAACATGCCATTGCACTCTTTCAGAAATCCCACTCCCCAGCGAATAAGGCCCGCCAGCAAGACCTCTGTGTCGCCAGAAGTTTGGAAATGATACGACCCCAAAGTGGCACGCAGACTTTTGAAATTGTAAATTTCTCCGTTGAACACCCGGGTA
>JBBSDD010000550.1:0-2342 GCA_038249755.1 Flavobacteriales bacterium
CATACGACTTTGTTCAAAGCCAGAGCAGGACAGATAGACGACATCCAATCGTTGAAAGTAAAAGAAGCGGTCAATTGGCGGGCTAAGATCATTGATTTTATTCCTCCGATAATAGTCAAAGCACTGAGGAAGAAAAAGTTGAAATAAAATATCGAAAGGGGTACCATAAGAAAGTAAACTATGAATATTCGAACGCAGCATTACAAATTATAAGTAACGTCAAGTATCGTTACCTACCGAAATAAATCGTTTTTTGCGATAAGGTGAATGCTGCGATCAATATTCTATGGGCTACGATGCATTTACCTCCCATGCGGCCTCCCGAGCCTGTCGGTGAGATTACTGCGCTAAGTTGCAATGCTGCGAAATATTTTTACGAAGCTAAATTCGGAGTATTACTTGTTTTATCTTTCAAGCTTCCCGTTTAAGATGCGCCAGGCAAATGAATATCTGCCATTGCCTTCGACCCCCAGAAAAACAGCACTGAGTAGCATCGCCCAGTCTGTACTGCTTCCGTGCATCATTTCCCAAAATCCCCCGTTGGCCAAAACATCCGCTTTGGTGGTGGCGATGGCCACCAACATAATGAGAATTAAAGGTATACTCGCCAGTCTGGTCATGAATCCAATTAAAATCAGTACGCCGCAAACAATCTCAAATCCGCCGACCAAATAACCCAAGCTTTCGGGCTCAGGCAAACCAATTTTTTCAAAACGGCCTCCCCCACGCAAAGCAGGGAATAAAAATTTCTGAATACCTTCTGACAGGAATACCGCGCCTGCGATCAGGCGAATGAGGATGGTTGTTTTTGAATTTTGGGTATGGATTATTTTATGAAACATAGAGAAAGAATTGAGATTATACGATGGTAGCGGAAAGACATGTTTTGAGAAAAACAGGTGTTTTTTTTCTGCTGCGTTTTATTTTACATATAATTCAGCAAAGTTGACCATCTGTTCGATCAAAGGTTTTATATGATATCCTTTTTCCGTCAAAGAATATTCCACCCGGGGTGGTACTTCTCCAAAATTCTCACGGTGCACAAGTCCGCTGTCGACCAAAGTTTTGAGTTCCTGAATAAGCATTTTTTCACTGATATCCGGAATGCTGGATTTCAATTCACTTAATCTATATTTTTTACCCTGGAGTTGATGCAGAATCAACAGTTTCCATTTGCCACCAACCAATTCTAAAGTGGTGCGAATGGGACATCTGGCGGTGACATAGACTTTATCATTTTTCATACACACAAAAAGGTTGGTACTATACAACTATATAGGTACGGCAAATGTAAATATCTTTGCGTGTCAATTAAATTTTAAATCCAAACAATGAAGAAAATCGCACTTTTTGGTGGATCCGGTCAAACTGGAATGGAATTTTTAAAACGCGCACTGGACTATGGTTATCAGGTGAAAGCTTTGGCGAGAAGTCCTCAAAAATTCTCAATTAAACATCCAAAATTAGAGGTCGTTCCGGGAGATGTGCTCGTTCAGCAAGACGTAACCGCAGTCGTAAAAGGGTGTGATGTCGTGGTAAGCCTTTTTGGCCATGTGAAAGGTTCTCCAGAATGGCTTCAAACCAACGGCACCAAAAACATTGTGGCTGCGATGAAGCAGGAAAAAGTGGAAAAAATTATTTCGTTGTCGGGCGGAGGGCTTCCTTTTCCTGAAAAAGACCAACCAAAAATGCCGGACAAGATGATCAGATTTATCATGAAAATCGCCGTGCCCAAAATTCTTAATGATGCTATCAAACATCACAAAATTTTGGAAAACAGCAAGTTGAAGTGGATTATTGTTCGGGGTCCCAGACTTACCAATGATAAAAAAACAGGCAATTACCGTGTAGGTTGGGTGGGCGTAAATACAAGTACAAAAATTGCACGCGCAGATTTAGCCGATTTTATTCTGAAACAAATTGACGACGAGCAGTTTCTTTATCAAATGCCTTTTGTGAGCCATTGATGAAAATCACACCGCCTTTGCCCGATTTCAATTCTTTTCCATTTTTTCATATTCGGGCAACTTTTCTTTGTAGGCTTCTACATCCCAAGTCATTCCCCAACGTGAAATGTAATCCTGTATGGGACCCAAGCCCACTTCTGCCCGTCGTTTGTCAACGTTGTCCGGATCGGTCAAAGGCAATACATAATCCTCACCGGTTATTGGATCACGTCCTATTTGACTCCCGTAAATTTGTTTTCCACCTTTCCGCAAGGCCACCCTGTCTTCCAACAGGGCAAGGCTGTTGGCGCCTGCACGACCATCTGCCACAGCTTCTCTCATTATGGGCAAATATTTTTCCTGGGTTTCAATATCGGCATGTTGGATAACCAGAAA
>JBBSDD010000551.1:0-2342 GCA_038249755.1 Flavobacteriales bacterium
CAAATAAAATTGTTCAGTCAAATATGATAACCAATAGACTTAAAAAGTAAGCGGCGGCGTGGATGTGAGTGCATGAACTACTAGTTGATTTTCATAAACATGGTTGCCTAAAAGCCAATTTTCAATTTCACAAAAATTACTTACGAAGCTGGGGTAAAAGATTTTCAGTTTGTACAAGACATGCCTTATGCTGCCAATCATGTCAACCTGATGCCGAAATGAAAACCGCTATTGCAAGTCTTTTCTTTTCAGTCCAATTATTTCATATCTCCGCCCAGGGTGTGAATTTGGTTCCCAACGGTAGTTTTCGAAATTTCTCAGCCCTGCCAAACGACGATTGTGATTGGGCACTCGCGCAGGGTTGGACCAATGCAGTTACCACAACGTTTTGCAATTCAAGCATTGGCACGCCCGATTATTACAACCTTTGTGGATCAGGCTATTTTTCCGCCCTTCCGGAAAGCTATTTCGCAACCCTTCTGCCTTTCTATGGAGCGTGGGTCATGGGAACTCCGACCTCTGCATCGGATCAACTTACCGTTGAAACGAAAACCGCTTTTGCCGAAAGGCCGCCCTTCATTGAAGCCACGGAAAGAGATATCTCGGATATAATCCCCTTGACATTTCACGATTCGCGAAAAGCGCAAGCCAGTCTCACACAAATTCCAACCGGCGTTTATTGGGTCCTCACAGGAATGTCCAATTTTCGATTTTTAAAAAAAAAAAATAATTCATGTTTTTTCCAAAGAATTTAATCCAGCCCTCTTTTTGGCCAAAGGCTAAAGGAATGAAGGCGTCGCGTTTTTCTTTCAAAATAAATCTTACGACCACATTTTCCGAAAGATGAAGAAAGCCAGCAACTTCCTTATTTTCGTTTTTTTAATACCCTATGCTGTTTGGAGTCAATGTCCACCCATCGTTCCCAATGGCAGCTTTGAAGAATTCAGCAGCCTGCCAAATGATGATTGCGACTGGGAATTGGCCATTGGATGGAACAACGCGGCGTTAAGTACACTTTGTACCCCAGATAATGGCACTCCGGATTATTACCACACAGCTGGCGTTGGACCCTTTTCATCGCTTCCTGATAATTTTTTCGCCAGTGTTCTGCCTATTGACGGAGAAGCTGTGATGGGCGTGGGAGGAAGAATTAATATTGACCCAAGTGGAAGAGAATACATGGCCATAAATCTGACTTCGCCCCTGGTGGTGGGACAAGATTATACACTTCAGTATTCCATTACACCAGGAACACCGCTTGTAGGAGGATTTTATGTAGATGGCTGGGGAGCTGCCCTCACCGTGGGAACTTTGTTGCAACCTCCGGGAAACAATGGCCTGATTAATATTCCAGACGACCAGTTTATCGCGACCGGCGTTATCAATTTTACTTCCTGGTCTTCTGCTTCCTTCACTTTCACCGCCGATCAGCCCTTTGATTACATCACCCTTGGCAATTTCTTTGGTGATGCCGAACAAAATGTCCAAACCTACGGTGTGCAAGATTTAATTTCTATTGCCTATTGTTTTTTTGATGATATCTCGATTGTACCATTGTCGTTTGATCCACCCATTACAATCGACCTTACCGATCAGGAAATCTGCATTGGTGAAAATGCCGAGATTCTCGCTACCGTAGGCGGTGGCGCACCGCCATACACCTATGTATGGAATCCGAATCTCGGGACAGGTCCCGGTCCTTTCGATGTAAATCCAACTGCCAATACCACATACACACTCACTGTGACGGATTGTAATGGCAATCAGGCCACAGAAAATGCCGTAATCACTGTGACCGACGAAAACCTTTCGGTAAATCTCGGTGCAGATCAGGATCTTTGCAATGGCGATATCGTGCTCAACGCGACAACAGCCGGCGCGCTGAGCTATCAATGGAACACAGGGGCTATCACAGCGACCATTGTGGTTGGAGAGCCTGGTGTTTATTCGGTATCAGTCACGGGCACTTGTGAGAATGCCTCAGATGACATTGTGATAGCTCCCTGCATATTGCCTTTGGAAGTGAGCTTGGGAGAGAATCAGGCTATTTGTCCCGACTATGTGGTTGCGCTTTTGGCGGAAGCCTCTGGTGGACTGCCACCGTACAATTACAGCTGGACGCCCAACCTCGGATCGTCGGCTGGTCCTTTTTCAGTGAGTCCATCCGGCACATCAAACTATGGTGTAACCGTGACAGACGCGGAAGGAAGTTCGGCCACAGCCCTGGTTCAAATTCAAGTGATCGAGGAGAATTTATTCGTGAATTTAGGTCCCGATCTGAATTTTTGCGGTGGAAATATCAATCTTGACGCTTCGACCCCCGGCGCACAATCGTATCAGTG
>JBBSDD010000552.1:0-2339 GCA_038249755.1 Flavobacteriales bacterium
AACGGTTCTATAAAAATGCAGTGCATATATGAAATTGATAAAACCCTGGGACAAGCGAAGGCACCTGTTTTAATTGCAAAAACACATGACCAAAATAAAAAAAAGTCAAAAATCCACCCCGCTTGAGCGGGTGGTTGTGGTAGGCATCTCTGCAGGCGATCTCCGAGCATTGACCACACTGACTTCACAAATCCAGGAAAATTTTTCCGCACCCATTCTTATCGTGTAACATCTGTCAAATCCATAGTCCGGTAAGGCACTCTTGAGAGCCTTCGGCACATCATTGGGCTTGATTTGCTAATTCGCGATAAATGGCAAAAAAATTCTTCCCGACAACATCTATCTGGCCCCGCCCGATCAACATTTGATGATCGGAGACGACAAAACGATTTTATTCACGAAAGGTGCCCCTGAAAACAGGGCAAGACCATCGATCAATGCTCTTTTTCGATCAGCTGCTGTCACTTTCAATACAGGTGTAGTTGCTGTTTTGCTCACGGGATATCCCGACGATGGAACTTCAGAAATGAAGGCTGTAATGAAATGCGGCGGTATCTCCATCTTACAGGATCCTATGGAAGCCGACTATCCCAACATGCCCCAAAATGCGCTGAACAACGTGGCGACTGATCATGTCGTGCGCTTGTCAGAAATGGGCGGGTTGATCTATCAACTGATGGCGCAAAAACTTAAAAAGCGTAAACCTGTTCCGAGAGAAGTTGAGATTGAATCCAAAATTGCCGAACATACGCTAAGCGATCTGTCTTCGGTCAATGCCCTGGGGGCGCAAGTGCCGTTTAATTGACCTGGTTGTGGAGGCGTTTTGTGGAAGATTGCGGAAGATGATGACATGCGTTTCAGATGCCATACGGGACACGATTATACAGCAGCCTCAATGATTCAAGAACAGAGCCGAAAAATTGAAGAAACATTGTGGACCGCATTGCGCATGTTTGAGGAGCGCAAAAATCTCATTACCCAAACTGATGTGGGCGATAGCGTTTCTGTGGGAAGAACAGCGAGAGAGCGCGCGGAAATTGCCAATATTCAAATCGGCAGAATCCGTAAAATGTTAAAAACCGCTGATCATTCGATCAACTTAATGCCGAAAATCCAAGCACAGGATCCTTTATCAGCTGGCTTGCTTTTTGCAAAATTATTTGAAATCTCAAATATGATATCCGAAAAAATTAAATACCCGCTTCTATTTATCGTGCTCTCTTTCAATTCTTTCCTTTCCGCTCAGCAACCCACCCATATAGACCCGGGCTACGGTGATGAAAGTGTATCAATTTTTAGCAATCCACTTTATATTGTTTTGATTGTCGGCCTTTTGGTGGTTGTTGCCGTAGGCTTTTACTTTTTGCGAAAGGACAACCAGAAACGCAAATAACCAATTTCTTAAATAAAATTTCAAACCAGAATAAGGATTTCCGTACAGATTGCAACCCGAATAGAGGATTACTATCCCCACAAAAATCACGGACCAACACCACATGCATATCTCTGTACGCTCTTAACAAGACTTAACACGAAGCCCTCATGCGGTGGCAGCGATAATCCTAGATTCACGGACGCTATCGGCCACCCATTAAATTTTTTTGAAATTTTGAACAGAAAAAAGCTCTTATATGCCGCCCTGGCACTGGTTGCAATTGTTGTGGTCATCTACTTTCTCTTGCCAGCCACCTCCGGAGAGTCTTCTGGAATACTCGTACAGGTAAAAAAAGGCAACTTCGTTGTGGATATCACAACCACGGGAGAACTCGAGGCCAAAAATTCGGTGAGTATCATGGGTCCTTCAGGCACCCGCAACTACCGAATCTGGAACATTACCATTCAGGAAATAATCGATGAAGGCAGCCTTGTGGCAAAAGGCGATTTTGTTGCTCAACTGGATCCCACCGAATTGACCAACAACCTGAAAGATGCGCAGCTTGAGTTGGAAAAAATTGAATCACAATTCATTCAGACGAAACTCGACACCACACTGCAAATGCGTCAAACGCGCGATGAGATTGTAAACCTCACCTACGAGGTGGACGAGAAACAACTCATTCTCAATCAAAGTCAATATGAGCCGCCAGCCACGGTACGACAGGCTGAAATCAATCTTGATAAGTCGGTACGCGCCCTCGAACAGGCCCGCGAAAACTATAAAATCAAAAAGGAACAGAATATCGCGAAGATGCAGGAAGTAGCCCTCAACCGGCAAAAACAGCAAAACAGCCTTGATGGAATGAGTGAACTAATGGATCTGTTTACCATAACCGCTCCTGAAGACGGCATGCTCATCTACAAGAAGGACTGGAATGGCGAATCTGTCAAAGCCGGCTCTC
>JBBSDD010000553.1:0-2327 GCA_038249755.1 Flavobacteriales bacterium
AAGCTCATATATCTACCACACGTACGTGGCCACCGCTCCGCCTTTTAGGGAGGTACTCACAATCTGCCCGTCGCCCGGATCGATGTTGAAGTTCTGGTCGTTGTCCGTATTGTTGAGCACGATCAAAACCAATTTTCCGGAAGGGGTAAGAAAAGCCACATTCTGGAGGTTGGAAGGCATTTCTGTCTGGACCCTCACCGAACCTGGAACCACAAACTTCGCAGCGTGACCGATGGTGTAATAACCAGGATTGCGCGTCACAGCGTTTCCATCAATGGTAATGGCACCGAGGCATAGGGTGCAGCCACCGGGGGTATGGGGATCGTTGTTCGGGTCTGCTGCCAGATTCCATTGCAACACGCATTTACACCAGTTTCTGGTCGCGCCCACTGTGAGTTCACGGACGTTCCATCTCAGGTCTGCTGCAAAATTACCCGGGGCACCGATCCATTGCTCTGTGAAATAGAGACTTTTGTCAGGATGTGCATTGTGCACTTGCGACAAATTGTTGATGCTGCCGCCATACAGGTGAAAAGCAGAACCTTCGACGTAGGGATTGGCGGCAGGATCATCAAAGATCGAAATGGGATATTCGGGCACATCGGCATTGTGATCGTATGCCACGATTTTGGTGGTGATATTGGCTTGTGCAAAAGCAGGTCCGAGGTGGTTTTTAATAAAATCCGCTTGCTGGACTGCTGTCATAATCATGCTTGGATTGTTGCCCCCGTACAGGGGTTCATTTTGTATGGTGATCGCATCAATGACAATCCCCTCAGCTTCCATACCCTCGATGTACTTTACAAAATACTGGGCATACACGCCGTAGTATTGTGGTAGCAGGCTTCCGCCAATGGTATTGCCGTTGGTCTTCATCCACACCGGAGCGCTCCAGGGCGAACCCATGATTTTCATGTTTGGGCTCAAGGTCAATATCTGCTGAAGCACAGGAATCAGGTCTTCCTGATCAGGCGCGAGTGAAAATTCGCTCAGGTCTTCATCCGTTTGGCCGGGAGGCAAATCATTGTATGAAAAGGTGGCTGGATCAAGGTCGGAGGAACCAATGCTGATGCGCAGGTAGCTCGTGCCAATTCCGTTGCCGTTGGTAGTAAAGAGTTCGTTGAGAATATTTGCACGGGCGGTGTTGCTCATATCATTGAGCAGAATGGCGCTTCCTCCCGTTAGTGTATATCCGAAACCGTCGATGGTTTGGAAGGTGGTGTTTCTGTCCACCGCAATGGTCGGAGCATCCGCATTCGAAGCTGGTCCTTCAAAGACGAGATTATCGAAAAAACTGAGCTTCGCAGAGCCATCCGGGTTTGACAAATAGGTACTCACCGCAGCAGGCTCTCTCACCTGCGGTGGACCAGGATTTTTGATACCGTCCAATTCATCATCACTGCACCCTGAAGCGCTGAGCGCGATGAGGAAAAATCCAATGGAAATTTTACTCAAAAAGGAAATGTTCATAGTTGTAATTTTATTGTTTCGTTGCGCCAATTGGACTTATTATTGAAGCACAAATTCATAATCACCCGTTCCAAAATCTGGTGCGATCACCACGGTTACGTCGTACGCGCCCGATGTGTTGATATTGTCAAAATTGCTGGCATTTTCAGCGTTTGTCATCGTGCCAACCAAGGCCGATGGCGTGTCAGATCCGAATAGAATGTCCCATGGTGAAAAGAATTTCGTGTGGTAGCTTGCAATAAGATTCACACTTACCGTAAAAGTGTAAGGGTGTGTATAAGTCATGGCATTTTCAGTTCGGGCATTCCAGCCGCCCCCATCCTCATCCCAATGAAAAAGTTTGAGGTTGTAATATTGCCAGCTTGCCGAAAGGTTGTCCACATTTACAGTCAAATTATACATCATATCACGTGCTACCGTAATGTTTCCCGATTCGGTCAGGGTTACGCTTCCGTTCACATTGTCGCCGTTGGGAGTGCCAGTGGTACCGATAGGCATTACCACACCATATGATATTCCGGCGCCGCTTTGGGAGGTGCTCATCGTGTACGTTTGCCCTTGCTGGAGCGAAATATATCCATTTGATTGATAGACGTCTCCATTGCGGACCAAAGTTCCCATCGTTACACCGTTTCCGATAATGTATAGGGTATTGGCCGGACCCGTGTCTTCAAATCGCGTCACAGCAATTGTTCTGCTTTCTGAATCCGATGTTTTATCAAGTGAAAGCGCAGTAACGTGCCACTGTACATTGGAGGTGGCTTGCGCCTCCACACCCGCACCTGCCAGATAGCCATCGAATTGCTGAGCGATTACACTGGTGCTCAGTTCGCTCGTTTCCAACGCGTAGAGCGTAT
>JBBSDD010000554.1:0-2314 GCA_038249755.1 Flavobacteriales bacterium
CATGAATAATTTTGAATTTTATAATCCTGTAAGAGTCTGCTTTGGAAAAGGCGAAATTTCAAAGCTTTCGAAATTTGTTCCCCGGGGAGCCAATATCCTGCTCACATTCGGTGGAGGAAGCATCAAAAAAAATGGCGTTTATGATCAGGTAATTTCGGCTCTGAACGGCTACAACATTGTCGAATTCGGCGGAATAGAAGTAAATCCGCATTATGAAACCCTTATGAAAGGCGTGGAAATTGTCCGTGCGCATAAGATCGATTTTTTACTGGCAATTGGAGGAGGTTCCGTTCTGGATGGAACCAAATTTATTGCCGCTGCAGCGCTTTGGGATGGATCCGACCCATGGGAAATATTATCCAGGCGAAATCTGGTCAGCGTGAAAAAGGCTTTGCCCATAGGAACGGTAATTACGCTTCCCGCAACAGGATCAGAGATGAACGGAAACTCGGTAATAACGAAATGGGAAACAAAAGAAAAGCTTGCATTTGATTCAGAGTTTGTATTGCCCGTTTTTTCAATTCTTGATCCACAGGTTGTATTTTCGCTGCCACGGATCCAGGTTGCAAACGGAATTGCCGATGCGTTTATCCATGTAATGGAACAATACCTGACTTACCCCGTTAACGCTGAAATCCAGGATCGTTTTGCCGAATCAATCCTGATCACCCTTATTAATGAAGGACCCAAAGTGCTTGCCGACCGGTCGGACTACAACGCAGCCGCTAATTTTATGTGGGCAGCAACTATGGCATTAAACGGACTTATCGGAGCCGGTGTCCCTCAGGATTGGGCAACTCATAATATTGGTCATGAACTTACCGCACTTCACGGGATAGATCACGCACAGACGCTGTGTATTGTGCTTCCGGGAATCATGAAGTTAAAACGTGAGAATAAAAAAGAGAAGATTCTTCAATATGGCGAAAGAGTCTGGAAAATAACTGAAGGAACTGAAGACGACCGTATCGATGCCACCATTCAAAAGACTGTTGAATTTTTTGAATCTGTCGGAATAAAAACCAAATTGGCTGATTATGGTGCCGGCAGTGAAATTATCTCCAAAATAACAGATCGGTTTGTTAAAAGAGGGATTAAGGGAATTGGCGAGCGCGGGGACCTTACCATTGAAGATATGAAGAAGATTCTGGAAATACAATTGAAATAAATGCCGAATTTATACATTAT
The DNA here is from genome assembly GCA_038249755.1 of Flavobacteriales bacterium. Classification (GTDB taxonomy): domain Bacteria; phylum Bacteroidota; class Bacteroidia; order Flavobacteriales_D; family Cryomorphaceae; genus JBBQZU01. The sequence goes on from JBBSDD010000554.1 coordinate 1,189, forward strand.
ATCGGGTTGCAATGGTCCAGGAAAAACAACTGCTTCGTATTCTGTAATACCCGATATGTTGGAATGCAAATGGCTATTTTGTAACTTTGGTTTATTTTTGGCTGAATTCGGTAGATTTAGCAATTGAAAGAGTCAAAAGAAGAGTAAAAGCAGGTGGTCATAATATTTCGGAAGAGATCATTCGACGGAGATATATTTCAGGACTTCAGAATCTTTCGAAAATTTATATAACAATTTGCGGATAGTTGGATGATTTTTGACAATTCAGAACATCCTCCATTTTTAGTAGCTATAGGATTACAAAATGCAGATATACATGTTTATAGACCCAATATTTACAAATTGATAATAAGACAATGAATAAAAAAAATGAAAAGATTAATTCACCTTTCTCATTGGCATTTTTCACCTGCTTTTAATTTTCCTGTTTCCGGGAGCTACGGGGCAGTCACCGCAGGAGCTTCCACACCCGTCACAGCTATCCGGTTTTTTAAAAGATTTCAGCGATTTGGATGCCTTTATCAATAAAAGGATAACAGCGCCAGTAACAACAATCCAAGTAAGAATCTCCTGCATAGCTAAATGAGGTTTAAATGAAAAAAAGCGCAATATTATACGTGAGAAAAGCGGCCAGCCATGCAAATACGCTTGTATATAAAACAGTAAACAATGCCCATTTCCAGCTCCCCGATTCTCGTTTGATGGTAGCAATCACAGCAATACAGGGGAAATAGAGCAGGACAAAAACAAGAAATGAAAGTGCAACAGCCTGGTTAAATATCTTTTCACCTGCCTTTTCACCGGAAAAGTATACTTCGGTCTTTAGAACTGCTGGTAACAATTCCCTGTTCATCTGGTCATCTTTTCCCGTTTCGAACAATACACCCATGGTACTCACGACGATTTCTTTCGCGGGGATACCTGCAATCAGGCAGATCCCCATTCTCCAGTCAAATCCTAAAGGCTTGATTACAGGCTCAATAGATCGCCCTATTCTTCCAAGATAGGAATTCTCAATTTGTGATTGCACAAATATATCGTGGGTGGCACCTGACACATAGGTTCCATTTTCACCAGGCTTATTTTCCGGGATTCGTGGAAAATATTCGAGAGCCCAAATAATGAC
>JBBSDD010000555.1:0-2310 GCA_038249755.1 Flavobacteriales bacterium
CATTGATATTCCGGTGCTTTTCCCGAAAGGGCAAATATCCACGTATCTTTAATTTTTCCCCTTTTCTTCGGAAATACCGCTTTGTATTTTCCACTATTTTCTCTCAGGTTGGTATATGAATTAATTTCACCGAGCCACTGGCTGATTTCCGATTTTTCGGAAGCGTTTTCAACCACAATTTCCACCGATTTGGTTTCTCCTTCCAGGAATTTCAGATAAAGATCAATATTCCCCCAGCCCATGGTATACCAGGGCGTTTCATACACCGGACTGGTTGCAGGGTTGACGCCTGGAGCCAATGCAAAAACAGCATGTTGCTGATCGAAATCGATGAGTTTATTTCTGATTTCACTTAATTCCTGCTGATTCTTTCTGGAAATCTGAGCAGCCAGATTTTTTCGATAAGTACTGATTTCACTGCGCTTTTTACCATAATATGCACTGAGTTGAGCAGCATGCAATTCACCCGCTTCCACCCGCGTGAGCCGTTGTGACGCAAATGCTTCGAATTGACTTTTTACAACACCCGAAGCAGCGGCAGCCACCATAGCATCCACCTCCCAGAGATTTTGATCCAGATATTGAATATACATCTGCAAAAGCGCATCCCCTTTATCCGCTTTATGAAGAGCCTGAATGCGCGCTTCAAATTCATGCGTGGCGATAAAGGACCGGTTAAATTTTGAATTTTTAATCGTTTCGACCGTATGGGGATGTATACTACAGATCGTAACTGATGTATCGTGAATTGCATCCGGGAGTGTATCTGATAGCAGTTCTTCTTCAGACGCTATCTCAGTGTCAGGCAAAGCGTAATACAGGCTGTCCACCAGTGTCCGCGTGGCACGGTTATAATGCTTAAAGGGCATATGTCTGCCAACCTCTGCCTCAAATCCGGCTGGCAAAAAGTCCAATGAATCCAGCGGAATCTGAACCAGATATTTCTGAAGCGGTTTTGGGTCTACCCAATTTATTTTCCCATTCACCACCTCTCCCCTGAATCCCAGCATACCGGCTTTCAGCTCCGATGTAGGTATTTCAATATACAAAGGCCTGTTTGGATTTACTGTCGCTTCCTGCCCGTTTACCGTAGCTTCGATATAAAACATGCCTCCCGATTCAAGCTGCGCACCATCAGACACCGTCTGTAATTTGTAAAGCACCATATCCGCTATATCCAGCGCTTCCACCAGGCGAAATTCCACCGCCCCGGTCAATGTATTCCCTTCCTTATCGGTAAATGCCTCAGCAGGAACAATGATAAGCATTCCCTGATCACCCGTTATTGTAGATCCTTTTCGGCTGTCGAATCGGAAAGTCTGCACATTCGGTTCCACCCAAAGTTCATTACCGCCGAGCGTGAATATATGGTCAGACGAATTTTCGGCTGCCTCCTCAACGATCACAGCGCTTTCATTTTGGATGTAGTCAATAGCATTTACGCTTGTCTCAATAGAATTTTCACTTTCGTGAAATATCATCGAGAGAAATATCCCTGCAGCGATCAGTATGATCCCACCCAAAATCCAGCTCATCTTACCACCCATGCCTACGATTCGATTGAGCCCGAAATGATATGGGGTATTATTCAAAGAGATATTCCGATCCTCGCAAAAGAAATAAATATAATAAAAGGTAATTGATTATTTGATACTGAATTTCTCAAGCGTATATCACCTGACTGCCCACAGCAGTAGCACAGGGAGATAATTCTCATGACAGTGCCTGAAAAAAGTTGACAGATTTTGTTGGTGTTTAAACCCAACTCAAAATGAAAAAAAAGATATATCAACAAAGGCAACAAAGAATTTTCAGTGACGATTTACGCAGACAAATTGTAGGACAAGTTGAGCGAGGAGAGTTGACTGTTTCGCAAGTAGTACGCGAGTATCAGGTTTCTGGTCAAACAGTCTATATCTGGCTTTACCGATATTCTCGTACCTTCAAGAAAGGAACACGAATAGTCATGGAAAAAGACAGTCAAGAAAACACCACCCAGGAACTCAGAAAGCGCATTAAAGATCTTGAAGCGGCATTAGTCCGCAAATCATTGGAAGCTGATCTATATCGTATCATCGTAGAAAAAGCATCGGGTGAGTACCGGGTTGATCTAAAAAAAAATTTTGGAGATCAAGCATCAGAATCGCCTCAGAAATGAAGCAAGAGAATTATCATTTCAATTTCACACAGGCCTGTGAAATACTGTGCTTTAGTCGCCAGGCATATTATCGCGCCGTGAAAGATAGATCTGGGGTAAGTGATCACGTAGTTCAGGTGGCCAGCTCAGAACTAATAAAAGCGCGTAGGAAA
>JBBSDD010000556.1:0-2304 GCA_038249755.1 Flavobacteriales bacterium
CGGGACATTCAAAACCTTAAAACGCTTGTCTACTTATGCTTTTGAATTGACAGACCCGGGCAATTCGGGCGACAACAACAAGTACACCTACGTGCCGCATCTCGGCTTGCTGAGCATTTTAGTCGACAGGCAATTCATTCCAACGTTTCAATTGACCTATGCCGGAGAAACGGTATTGGACAATTGATTCAATAACATTCCACTATTTCTCATTGACCGCAGGAGCAGACAGGCTAATAATTTATTAGTTCTTCCAGCACTTTGTCCAGTCGGCTGTTTGCGAGAAATGCGGCTTCCAGGCTAGCTGAAAATGGCACAGGCGTATCCCAACTTGCACACCGCATTACGGGTGCATCAAGTGACGAGAAACAGTGCTCATTGATCATGGCCGCAATTTCGCCTCCAAGTCCTCCAAACAACGTGTCTTCGTGCAAAACCAGGGCCCGACCTGTCTTTTTCACGGAAGTGAAAATGGCCTCCTGATCGAGCGGAACGAGGGTGCGTAAATCAATGATTTCGATATCCGCATCCGGCATTTTTTGCGCGGCAGCGAGCGCCCAGTGCACACCCATTCCATAGGTGATGATGCTCAATCCGGAACCTTCACGCACCACGGCGGCTTTGCCGAAAGGCGTGGTATAATAACCCTTGGGCACATCGCCCCTCAAACTGCGGTACAGCGCCTTGTGTTCAAAAAACATCACGGGATTGGGGTCTTCAAAAGCGGAAATCAGCAATCCTTTGGCATCCGCGGGGAAAGCGGGATACACCACTTTCAGACCAGGCACGTGGGTAAACCACGCTTCATTGCTCTGCGAATGAAATGGGCCTGCCTGCACACCCGCTCCGGTCGGCATGCGCACCACCACGTCGGCGTTCTGACCCCAGCGGTAGTAAATTTTGGCGAGGTTGTTTACAATCTGGTTGAAACCCTCCGTGACAAAATCGGCAAATTGCATCTCCACCATCGACTTAAAACCTTTGATAGACAGACCCAAGCCCGTGCCGATGATCGCTGCCTCGCATAGTGGCGTGTTGCGAACGCGGGCTTTGCCAAATGTCTCGACAAATCCTTCCGTGATTTTGAAAACACCGCCGTACTCAGCGATGTCCTGCCCCATCAGAATGAGGTTTTCGTGTTTGTGCATGGCCTCGCGCATTCCGTCTGAAATGGCATCAATGAGCCGCATTTCGATCATCTCCCCGCCTGGAGGAGTCTGCGTAGCAACAAACGGAGCGTACACGTCGTTCAGCTCTATTTTCAAATCGGGTGTTACGGCTGGCTCACCATATGCTTCCTGAAGGCCGGCTTCGATGGCTGCCTTGATATCGGCGCGGATAGCATCAGACTCAGCTTGTGTGATTACGCCTTCTTCGAGCATAAATCGCTCAAAATTGGTCACCGGATCTTTGGCGCCCCAAACTTCCATCAATTCGCCCGGAACGTATTTGGTGCCCGAAGCCTCCTCGTGTCCACGCATCCGGAAAGTCATACACTCCACGATGACCGGCCGGGGATTCACACGCATATCTTCGGCGAGGTCGCGCAGGGTGCTGTAAACCTCGATGAGGTTATTTCCCGCAATCTGAATGGCTTCCATGCCATAACCGATGCCTTTATCGACAAAACTTTTGCACTTAAATTGTTCGCTGGAAGGTGTGGACAGCCCGTAACCATTGTTTTCGATGATAAACATCACCGGCAGATTCCAAACGGCCGCCACATTGACACTTTCGTGAAAATCACCCTGACTGGTGCCCCCATCTCCGGTGAAAACGGCCGTAACGCCTGGCTCTTTTTTCAGCAGATGGCCCAAGGCAATTCCATCTGCGATACCCATCTGCGGACCCAAATGAGAAATCATGCCCACGATTTTGGCTTCTTTCACACCAAAGTGAAAGGAGCGCTCACGGCCTTTGGAATATCCGTTCATTTTGCCCTGAAACTGGCTGAATAGCCGGCCCAATGGCAGGTTGCGGGATGTAAACACACCCAGATTCCGGTGCATGGGCAGGATATATTCCGACTCATTCAGCGCCAGTGTGACACCCACGCTGATCGCTTCCTGCCCGATCCCGGAAAACCATTTTGAGATTTTTCCCTGTCGAAGCAGAATCAACATCTTTTCCTCGATGAGGCGGGGACGGAGAATATGGGTGTAAAGGTTTTTGAGTTCGCTGTCGCTCAAATCTTTGCGATCGTAACGCGTTTGCCTGGATTCGGCCGTTATCATGGATGGGAATGTGGGCCAAAAGTATGGAAAATTATGGCGGGAATATTTGGTGGGAGTTGGGAGTTGGGAG
>JBBSDD010000557.1:0-2288 GCA_038249755.1 Flavobacteriales bacterium
CTTCAAACTCACTATCGTCGTCCCAGCGTTCAATAGCTTTTACAATAAATGGATAGCGTTTCATGCTTCCTCGGCGTTTAGATGAATGCCCGAACGGGCTTTTTGCAAAATTAAGAATTTGAGACGGCAAATTTTCCTTCTTTTTCCGGTTTTATCCGCGAAAATCCAAATGCCCCATTCTTATCAGCTTTTGCAGTATCAGCGTAATACAGCTTTTCACCATAATAATTGGCCAAATAGACCACGCTGTCTTTCAGGTTTGCCACTTTAAATTGATATGGATCCGATTTTTGAGCACTTAATGTATGGAGCACAGATACAGACAGGGCAATCAGGAAGACTTTTTTCATTTTCAATAACCGATTTGATTTCACAAAATATTCAACAATGGTTTGCTTGGTGCAAAATTATGCAATTGCTTCTCTTTTAAATTCGCTCGTGGTGTGAAAGGTAATTTCCGGATAGTTTTGTTTTTCCAGATTTAAAATCCAGGCACTGGGTGCGAGAAAAACCCAGTTGTCGTCTTTATCCTTCACCATCTGATTTGTTTTGATCCGCACAAATTCATTCAGTTTGGCCATGTCGTCACTCGTAATCCAACAAGCTTTGTAAAAATTCAAGGGCCGGAATGCACATTTCGCGCCATACTCGTGCTCCAACCTGTATTGTATGACGTCAAATTGGAGCTCTCCGACAGTACCAATAATTTTTTTATTTCCAATATCCTGAATAAACAACTGGGCAACCCCTTCATCCGTGAGCTGACGAATCCCTTTGTCGAGTTGTTTTGTTTTCATCGGATCCCTGTTTTCCACTTCCTTAAACATTTCTGGAGAAAAACTCGGAATGCCCTGAAAATGCATTTCTTCGCCTTCAGTCAGGGTATCACCGATTTTAAAGTTTCCGGTGTCATACAATCCGACCACATCACCAGGAAATGCTTCATCGATGGTGCTTTTCTCCTGCGCCATAAAGCTGGATGGGTTGGCAAATTTGATATCCTTGTTCAGTCTTACGTGGTGAAAGAAATGGTTTCGTTCGAATTTCCCGGAACATACGCGCAAAAAAGCGATTCGGTCGCGGTGTTTTGGATCGAGGTTGGCGTGGATTTTAAAAATAAAACCAGTAAAATGATTTTCCAGTGGTTTAACTTCTCTGGTATCCGTATGTCGCGGTTGGGGATTGGGAGCCAACCGGATAAAGGTTTCCAACAACTCTTTCACACCGAAATTATTCAGCGCACTTCCGAAGAATACGGGCGCTAACTCAGCTTTGAGGTAGGCCTCCCGCTCGAATGGATCGTAAACTCCCTCAATGATTTCAATGTCTTCCCGCAGCCCTTCAGCCGCTTCATCGCCAATCACCTCGTTGAGCAAATTGTCATTGATATCAGCAATCTCCACCGTTTCGGTTTCCAGTTTCGTCTTGTTTGCACTAAAAAGGCGTAGGTCTTTTTCATACAGATTGTACACGCCCTGAAATGTGGGGCCGATGCCTATTGGCCAGCTAAGAGGGCGTGTTTTAATCGAAAGTTTTTCTTCCAGTTCGTCGAGCAGATCGAAGGAATCTTTTCCATCGCGGTCCATCTTATTCACAAAAATCATCACAGGGGTTTTGCGCATCCTGCATACTTCCATGAGTCTTTCCGTTTGCTCTTCCACACCTTTCTGACAATCTATCACAAGAATGACACTGTCCACCGCAGTGAGCGTTCTGTAAGTATCTTCCGCAAAATCCTTGTGACCCGGTGTATCGAGGATGTTGATTTGCATTCCATTGTACTGAAATCCCATGACGGAAGTCGCAACAGAAATACCGCGTTGCCGTTCGATCTCCATGAAGTCGGAAGTGGCCGTTTTCTTGATTTTGTTGGACTTTACCGCACCCGCCGTCTGAATGGCACCACCATAAAGCAGAAATTTTTCTGTTAAGGTTGTTTTACCAGCATCCGGATGGCTGATAATCGCAAATGTTTTCCGGGTGCTGATCGCTTCTTTCAGATTCATGTAACCTATTTTATGAAGGTGCAAAAGTAGCTATTATAAGAACAACCAAAAGAGGCTTAAATGGCCGATGTCGCAGATATTTGAGTCTGTTATTTTAAAGAATACCCATTTAATAAACCAATTCCTTCTGAGATATTGTGCGGAAAAGTAGAAAAGTCTGGTACTTTTAAAGCCTGAACAAAGTTTTTTCTTCACAGGATTATTTTTTCTGAACCTATAGCTTATGACATTATCTGCTTTTTCCCGACACAGCATATTTGCTTGCCTGCTTCTTTTGACTTC
>JBBSDD010000558.1:0-2281 GCA_038249755.1 Flavobacteriales bacterium
CTTTTTTTTAACATGAAAAATGAAGGGATGAAGAAAATTAAAGATGAGGTGTTGGTCTGCAAGCAGCCTTTGAAGAAAATGAAGAGCTGCAAGCAGCTCGGAAGGTCAATTACCAATGATTACCTAACCATCGTCGCCGCAAACTGCAACATTACCACTTTGCCGCTGAGGCCCTGCACAACTTTGATGAGTTGATACACGCCTTTGGAGACTTGGTTTACGTCCTGTAGTTTATCCAATGGGTAAATTTTGGAAATTTGGCTGGCCAGCAATTCTTAACTGCCAGGCACTGCAAAAAAAAGTATTGGCACATATACTTTGATATTTTAAGCCAATAAAATCTCTGCTGGTATATTTAATCCTTTGTAAAGCGATTTTATCATGCCCAAAGTCAGTCCTCTTTTTCTGTTGAGAATCTCACTTACCCTGCTTTGGCTACCAAGATATGGAACCATATCTGTTTTGGTCATACCCATTTGCTCCATGCGAAATTTAATCGCATCAATGGGATCAGGTGGTGCAATAGGATAATGTTTCACTTCGTAGGATTCAACCAGGGTCACCAACAAGTCTAATTCATCACCTTCCGGGGTATCTTTTTTTGATCCCCATAATTTCTCAATTCTGCTCATTGCAGTCATGTAATCGTGCTCAGTTTTAATCGGTCGAATATCCATATTCAAATTGTTTTTGCATCAATAATGTCATATTGTCTGTGCGTTCCGATAAACCTAATGAAAATCACTTGAAATTCATAATCAATCGCGACCACCAATCTGTAATCGTTGCCTTTTATATTGAAGACTATTCTTCCGTCTCCGATGATACTTGCATTTTTATATTGCAATTTCAGCTCATTGGAATTTTTCCATCCCGCTGCTTTGGCATCGTGATACCAAGCTCTCAGAGACACTTCGGAATTGGAATATTCCGGCTTTTCAAAAAATTCTCTCAAGGCCCGAAAGGCAATAATTCTCATACGGCTAACAAACTTACAAAAAACTTTCAGCATATCCCGATATGGGATAATTCATGATGAGCGAATTAGTTGGTTTGAGGATGCCTGCCCGCCGGGGCGGGAGATGATAGGGGTCGCTGCTTCGCCCGCCTGCCGGCGGTCAGGCTGCACGGTTTTTTAACATGAAGGAGTGAAGGGAAATTATCAATGAGCAATTGGCAATGAGCAGGTAACCCACTACTCAAGACCCACTACCCACTACCATTTGCGATTTCCGGTGGCCGAGCGGAGTCGAGGCGTGGGTCGCTGCTTCGCCCGCCTGCCGGCGGTCAGGCAGCAACTATTTTTTAACATCATGAAAATGAAGGCATGAAGAAAATGGATGATGTGTTGGTCTGCAAGCAGTCTGTGAAGAAAATGAAGAGCTGCAGGCAGCTTTGGAGTTCAACGCCCAATGATTACCGCACCACCGTCACCACAAACTGCATCCTCTCCACCTTTCCTGACAGACCCTGCACCACGGCTGTGAGCTAATACACGCCTGCGGAGACGGGATTTCCGCCGGCTTAAGGGTCCCGGATTTCCAGGTCTGAGGCCCGAAGCTGTCTTCACCTGCAAATATTTCTTTTCCCCCACCGGCTGTACACGGACCAGGAGATGCGGCTTACGCCAAAAAGCTGGGCCACAAGGCGGTCGTTCAGTCTATCCCCGTTTGGTCGGTTGCCTAGACGGTGTACCACGTCAAGATCGAGGGCGGCGAGTTCAAATTGCGATTTTGGGACGGCTCTATGACTTTTTATTGGTTTTGACAGTTTGTAAAGGCTATTTTTGGATCAGTTTTTTTTAACCAATCAATTTATAACCATGAAGAAGTTGTACACCAGAGCAGCATTGCTTGCCATTTTCAGTGTTATTTCCTTTTTGTCATCGGCGCAGGTCGACCAGAAGTATGTGTTCGATGAAGAACAATTTCTGCCCAAGTATCCCACTGTCTCAGAGCGCGCTTATATGGATCAAAAAGCGGCCGCGCGCCTTGATGAAATGCGCAACCGTGGTCCGCTTAGCCAGGTCCTGCGCGAGGCGGGAACCTGCGAAGGCAGCTGTGGAGGCCAATCGGCACCGGGAAGCTGCTGGTGCGATAACCTCTGCGCCACCTATGGCGATTGCTGCGACGACTATGCTGAATTCTGTGTGGATACACCTCCGCCCGGCCCTCCGCCCGCGAACCATATCGTACCAGGCGAGTTTGAAGAATCGCAGTCAATAGCACTTCGCTGGCCCTATACCACCAATACTTCAACACGCACCAAGCTCTACGCCGAA
>JBBSDD010000559.1:0-2275 GCA_038249755.1 Flavobacteriales bacterium
CATTCGCCGAGAGAATTAATCTCAAAATTCAGGAAATAAAAAGATCTGCCAGAGGCTATCGAAACATCGAAAATTACATCGCAATGATCTATTTTCATCTAGGCGCTTTGAAGCTACCTACCTACAATTAATGGCAAAGGACCTTTTTTTGGCGTAGAAAGCATGTACCAATAAAGCGATGTCTTCACGGGTATCTAAAGTTTTCATCCAGCGTGCTTAAGAATTTTGAACCACCTGCGATACCCTTTCGGCGCTGTCGCCTTTGCTCAGGCTCAGGCGCACGATGCTGTCTTTCTTTGCGTGCAGATCGTGGGCGACACCCGCATCCAAACCCACGATGCTTCCTTTATGTAATTTCTGCGTTTGGCCATTCACACCAAAATCTATTTCACCTTCCAAAACGTGCACAACAATCGGGGCGGGGGCGCGGTGTTCTTTCATAGACTGCCCGGCACCGAGCTGTATTCTAATCTCCTTGGTGAAGGCCGTTTCCAGAATGAGCTTTGTCTGGACTTTTTCGGGTTTTGCTACTAAATCGCTCTCAAAAGATGCAAGGTTCATGGATTTGGTTTTTAAGGACTGCTATTTATTCAGCATGTCGGTGTCCTGCATCGCCCGATTATTATGGTTTACCTTGTGAATCAGCGGTTCAGAAAATTTTGGAAACTCGGATATAATTGCCCGCAAAGATACGTTCATGGTGTGACATTAAAGAGATAAGATTGTTCCTTCGTGGTAGCGATAGGAATATAGCGTAGCGAGCAGTAGGAGCAACGGTAGAACTGTCTTTATCATCGTTTTCTATTAGGATAAAAATAATAAAAGTAGACAAGGCAAAAATGCCTTGCGCAAGCTGTGGATCTTTTGCAATATCTGCGCAAGCATTTTTTAACCCATACCGAAGCCAAAAAAGGCCCAATATTATCTCTTTGAAGAATGAATTAGAAATTCTCAAAACACTTATTGGGGGTACCGGGTTAAATAAAGAAACAATCAATGGAAAACTCAAAAACTGAAACCTGGCCAGATTTGGCCATCGGACTTTATGACAAGCTTACTGGTAGAAATGCCAAAATTACGTATCAATTTGAAGACATGACGGTGCATGTACCTTCAGCCGTAGGCTCAACGGAAAAAGCGGAGTGGAAGTTAAATGGTAAACTTACCATTTCAACTACAGAAAATTAAGCGGATGGTGCATATATCGGGTGACCTGGAAATTTCTCAAGGCACAGAAACTGTGAAATTCAAGACCAATGGTGAGAACCAATTGGTCTTGGGTTTTTCGAGTTGGAAGGTGTTTGGGTTTTTTATGCGCTTGCCCAAAACGGCCAATTCTGATATTTTCCAATTGAGAAAGAAATTGAAATATATCAGTACCCCCATAAAGGTGGAAATCGGCAAGTCAGATTCTTTTCTTTTGGTAAAAGGACAACCACAATCCATTTCAATTTCAACCCTTTTGAAGGTCATTAAACATACTTTCGTCAAATGAAGCCACGACTTGTTATAGCGGGAGCAACAGGTTTCATAGGCAGATGGTTTATAAGCGAGTACGCCCATAAATACGATATAAAAGCGCTGAGCAGGGCCGAAGTAGAGCCATCTGAGGGCGACAGCGTGCAATGGGAAATGGCGAATCTGTATTCTCTTAGCAGCACTACCAAAGCTTTAGAAGGTGCTGATTACGCGCTTTATCTTGTGCACTCCATGGCTCCATCGAGCAGGTTGAACCAAGGCACATTTGAAGACACTGACCTTTTGCTGGCCGATAATTTTGCACGGGCGGCTGAGGCTCAAAAGCTCAAGCATATCATATTTGTTGGTGGCATTCTTCCGAAGGAGACTTCCAAGTTCTCAAGGCATCTGAGAAGCAGGTTTGAAACGGAGCAAACCCTGAAATCGCGCAGCACGCCTGTCACGGCGATCCGCGCGGGGATTATCATCGGCGCGGGCGGCTCATCTTTCGACATTATTAAAAAGCTTACAGAGCGGCTCCCGATTATGGCATGCCCCAAGTGGTGCGAGTCGCCATCGCAGCCTATTGGGGTTCAGAATATGCTCGAGATTATCAATGAGAGCATTGGCAAGAAAGAATATTTTCATCAAGCGCTCGAGGTAGGTTCTCCGGAGGTACTTTCCTACATGGATTTGCTCAAAATTACCGCCCGTCAACTCGGCAAAAAACGTCTGATCTTTTCCATCCCATTCTTTACGCTGGGTTTCTCCAAACTTTGGGTAGGCCTATTCTCCAATTCGAGCACCACCTTCGTCG
>JBBSDD010000560.1:0-2273 GCA_038249755.1 Flavobacteriales bacterium
CACGTAAGGGTATTGGAGTCGCAGGGCGGTAATCACCTCCCAACTGTTGTCGTTGCTGCCATCGTCTACATAGATGACTTCTGCCTCCAGATTTGAAGACAGGAGCACACGGTCTATCCACTCCTGGAGTTCCGGGAGTGATTCAGCTTCGTTGAGCAGGGGGATGACGATGGAAATTAAATGCAATTTACTGGTTTAAAAGATTATCTGTCGAGGGTTTCAGTATGATAAGCTGTTGCGAGTGGGTTTACCTTTTTCAGAAATGCCGCGAGAATAAGGCTTACCACCAAATAAAAAATGGCAAAATAGCCCATTGATTTGGCCATGCCCAGCGGGGTAAATCCCGCACGCATATCGGTTTCCGCCTCCATCATTATTTCATTCATTTGTTCGTCGCCCACACTTCCTTCCATGAGTCCTTTGGTAGATTCCAAGGCATTATAAACCATTTTATCCACGTATGAGGCATCTACATAGGTGATGTAAATCACAGAAAACAGGACTGAAATAATGCCTCCGATCAAAAGACCAACAAAAGCGGTGGTGAAAGCTTCCTTAAAAGAGATCAACCCACCCTTTCCAGCTCTTTCGCGCCGGATAAAGATAATCGGCAAAGCGATGACAAGTGCAAATGTGACGATGCCCATGACCATGGAAAACACCATGCCGCCAGCGACAATGACCTGAATGAGAAAGAGGATAATCGAAACGACTGCGTAGGTTAAACCGAGGTTAATGGCTTGAGAATTTTTCATTTTATGATTGTGTTAGGAGCACAAATATAGAAACACCCGTCAATCGGTGATATTTTTATTGTGTGTGATGAGAGTATTTGTACTTTTGCGCCGGGCAAGTCTCATACGACCAGCTCCCGCAGAACTCCCCCAGGACAGGAATGTAGCAAGGGTATGTGGTTGTAGCGGTGCGATGTGAGTAGCTTGCCCACTTTTTTTTGTCCTTAATTATGGCGCATAAGGTCGCACTTATCACCGGAGGCTCATCAGGCATAGGACTGGCAGTTTGCCAGCATTTGATTGAAAAGGGCTGCATCGTATACGGCACGAGCCGAAAGGTGCAAAACGGTGAGATTCAGAATGGAGTCAACATGCTCCAACTTGACCTTATGGACCAGAACTCCATACGTACCGCGATTGCCTACCTTCTTGAAAAAGAAGGGCGCATCGACGTGCTTGTAAACAACGGTGGACTCGGCATGGCCGGCGCGCTGGAAGATACCAGCACCGAAGAAATCGCGCTCATTTTCCAAACAAATGTATTTGGCACCATGGAATGTTGCCGGGCCGTGTTGCCGCATATGCGCAAGCAAGGTGGCGGTTGGATCGTGAGCATTTCAAGCATTGCAGGTGAGTTTGGCCTGCCCTACCGCGGTGTTTATTCTGCGAGCAAGGCGGCGCTCGACCGTTTTTCGGAAACGCTGCGTATGGAACTCAAACCGTTCAACGTCCGCGTGAGCCACATCCAACCCGGAGATGTACGCACGAATATCAATACCAACCGGCTGGTGGCCGAAAAGGGAAAATCGCCAGATTCACCTTATTACAAGTCTTTTACACGGATGTACAACGGCATCAACGATGAAGTGAAAAACTCTCAGGATCCGATGAACATCGCCCGGATCGTATGGAAAATCATCAACAGCGACAATCCCAAGCTGCGCTATCCGGCGGGCTCTGCTATTCAGGGATTTGCCCTCACACTCAACCGCATTCTACCCAAGCACATTTTTCAAAAAATGCTTGGCTGGCACTATCCGGTGGACTGACTTTGGGATTCGTATGTTTTCCGGTCTAACGATCATTGCATAACTTCCTGTTCGAAATTGATGCTGCCCGGCGTGGTGCGTTACGACTTCGCGTAAGTAAAACCCAGCCGCGACAAGGTATTGTTGGGAGCAATATTCTGCGCGTAGGGTTCACAGAGGAGATATTGGAGTTCCAGGTTTTCGAAAAACCAGGGCAGGCTTGCGCGTAAGAATGATGTTCCTATTCCTTTCTGACGCGAACTTACCGCAGGAGGAGTCGGTCTATACAATGTAAAAGATTCTTCCTGACCTCCGGCAGGCGGGCGCTTCGCTCTAAATGACATCTTTTTACGACTTCATTTAATGCGCTGTAAACCATCGGGTAATTTCCTTTCTGAAAATACAACATTATAGAAATAGGATGAAAAGCATTGGGGCGGGTTGGAAAGAGAAGAAATCCCTGCAAGCACGGACGCGATCCCTCACTTCGTTTCGGGATGACACGGCCCTG
>JBBSDD010000561.1:0-2273 GCA_038249755.1 Flavobacteriales bacterium
CCATCGGCAAAGTAGGCGATGACCATGTAGCAGTTAACCCTGCCGAAAATCACTTCATCTTCATCGAGAAAAGAGTTGTTGTCGACCCCTTCGATGTCGGCAATCTCCAGATAGCCTGTGTATGCGGGCACGCCGGTTTCACAGACGTCCGGAATGAAACCAAAAAGATTGATTCTCCTGTATATTTTGTAACCAACGGCCTGATCGCAGATGCTCGGCTCCCAAGTGAGGGCGATGCTGCTTCCCGTTGCAGTCGCCCCAAGGAATTCCGGCGCAGGTGCCACAACGGTGATGTTAAAGGTTTCTATGGCCACGAGGTTCACCACGGGCCCATTATCAGTAGCCTGAATATTGGTTTGGTAAGGAGCCAAGCGAACATGTGAACAGTTGGCATCCCAATCGAATATGGCCGTAACAGGCGAGTCATCGACCAGTTGGGTGATTGATGCAGGAGAACTTGTTACCTCAAAAGGGCTTCCATATCCTGTAATGTTTATCAATCCACCCAGAGGATCACTCGCCTCAATGACCATGCTCAAAGTTTGTCCAGCTTCGATACAGGTATCTGGCAAGGCGTTTAATTCCGGAGGAAGGTTGTCACACACCTTCACCAATATTTGCATGTCGCGCAGAATAGAACCCAATGAAATCCCATCTCTCCATTCTTCTATCAGAATAGCAAGGTTGTATTCTCCAGTTTGTTGAGGACTAATCCAACTCACTGTACCTGTGATAGGATCGATAGAGATTTGATTTTCCGGATCGGGAAAAATGGGATGCCTGTTGGGAAGGGAATAAAAATTTTCCGGAAGGGCGGCGCATTCGTTCGACGGATTTCCAAGAGGTGTTACCAAACTGTACGATAAGCTGTCGCCTTCTGAGTCAACCGCACCGGGATTGTGGATCCACGGTTGTCGAAAACAGGCATCCTGTATCGGCCGATTTGCAAAAACGGGTGAAGTATTGGGGCTGAAAGCGGGCGAAATACGAAGAACTGTGCTAATGGAAAAAAGAATGTCAACCGATGATTGTACATTGATAATTCCAGCATTTCTATTCGGATCAGTCACACAGATGTTATATGTTCCAGAGCCGGGGTAGGTGTGTTGCATCACGTACACGTTTTCCTGTACATCGGGTTGAACAAGTGATTGATCCACTCTCGGAATTACGTCAATAGGCGTGCCGTCACCAAAAGTTATTGGAAGGGTTGGTCGATCGGGAGGAGAGGAAGGTTTGGTGTATATAATAACTCTGATCTCATAGGTAGTTCCTGTGATGTGGGTAAAAGTGATTTGACCCGCGCGGTTGTGTGTGGCCAGGGCAGTGGTCGCGAATGCAATGAGGATGAAGACTGATAGTAAATACTGCTTCAAAGCGCTTCGGGTTCAGTGGATATTAAAGTTAAACAATTAGAACGAAGAATTTCCCCGGGGATTTCAATTAAAATGGAAAATTAAGCGTCTGTCCAAATGATTACAATTTCGCGAGCAAATTCCGCACCGCGATTTGAGCCAAATTTTTGCGTTTCAAAAAATGGACCTCAGATAATTCCGCGTCGGCGCAACATCTCCGCTACGTATTTGCCCAAAATATCGAATTCCAGATTCACACGGTCTCCGGCTTTCAATGTTTTAAATGATGTATGCTCATAAGTGTAGGGAATGATGGCCACCGAAAAAGTTGTCGGCGTGCTTTCCACCACTGTTAAGCTTACCCCATTGATCGTTACTGAGCCTTTGTTTACGGTGACAAATTGATCGCTTTGATCATGTGAAAAGTAAAAACGCCAACTGCCATGATCTTCGAGCACTTTCGTACAAATACCGGTGGTATCCACATGTCCCTGAACAATATGCCCGTCAAATCGGGCAGATGCCGAAAGGCAACGTTCGAGATTGACATGATCACCAACTTTCAGATCGCCGAGAGCTGTTTTATCGAGCGTTTCCGCAATGGCTGTTACGCGGTACGTATCATTTTGCAGTTTCACCACGGTAAGACAGGCGCCATTGTGCGCCACGCTTTGATCAATTTTTAGTTCATGACCAATAGAAGAAACGATGTCAATGTCCAAATTTCCCAAATTTTTGTGAATGGCCCTGACCTCTCCGAGTGTTTCAATAATTCCGGTAAACATGCTAATTGTTGGTAGGATTTCTATCCGTAAAAACCTGAATATACCCCGAAAGGTTTACGGGTTCTATTCCCGAAAGGCGAATGGTAAAAACTTTACAGGTGTAGAAATAGGTGGACGAACTCACGATTTCGCC
>JBBSDD010000562.1:0-2262 GCA_038249755.1 Flavobacteriales bacterium
CAACTTGTGAAAAGCTATCTCCGGCTAACAGTGTGATTACTGCCAACATTGTAATCCCTAATTTCATAAAAGAGTCGAAGATTAATAAATAGTTTCACAATGATGACGCGCCAATCGTGCGCTAAGTTGTACGGTTTTAGTAGATAATCAGTTTACCTGAGAAATTATTCACCTGAAGAATATAAATCCCGGCATCCATTCCATTGATGTCGATTTCCTGCTCTCCATTTCTCAATTGGTAATTTGCCGCTTCCCTTCCTTGCAAATCAAATAATCGCAATATCGCAGATTCAGAATCGTTCCAGGCAATTCTGGTGGAGCCTTGGGCCGGATTGGGCCAGATTTTCAATTTCCCGGAGGGATCTACCGCATCATGAAGGCCCAAAAAAGGCCCATTATTGGCTTGCCAGGTGGGAGCCATACACACGAACGGCCCAGTTCCATTCGGATACCGGCCTTCAGAATCATCGGAAATCTGCTGTTCAAATCGCACATAATCGATGGTAACCGTATCAGGGTTCGAAAAAATAATATCATCGCCATCTCCACCCAAAAAGAAAAAGGTATGCAGTCCAGGTTCCATTAAACCCATATCACACCATACGATCAGGTAACCACCTGGCTGCATAACCGTGTCCGGAAACTCAAATGATGTGGGATTTCCAAATTCATCACTTAGAAAATAACCCCCGAGGTTGATCGGTTGGCTGCTATTGTTGTAGAATTCTATCCAATCTTCAAAGCCACCCCACTGATCATCCGCTGTGGTCTGATTGATGGCCTGATATTCATTGATCACGATGCCAACGTCCACACTGTTGATGTTCGGCGCATTAAAAGTCGGTATCAAAATTTTAAAAGGTCCTGAACCATTTGGGAAACGCCCCATGCTGATATTGGATGGAATTGATTTAAAACGTGCAAGGTCAACAGCATTCGTGTCGGGATTATATAGTCCGATCACTTCTCCATCCGCGCTCAAAGCAAATTCGGTGTGAAAAAGTCCCTGGTCGGGTTGGTTGTCGCACCAAATTATCAGATAGTCATCAGATTCCAACGTTACATCCGGGAAGACATATTTGGTGCGATCTGAACGGCTGTCAGAGAGAAAATATCCATTCATATTGATCGCCTCATTCGAACTGTTGTAAATCTCAACCCAATCGTCAAATTCTCCAAACTCATCCGCTGCGGTGCTGCTGTTGGCAGCCATAAACTCGTTTATAACAAGATTATTAAAGTATGTTTCACATTGAGCGAAGGCCTCGACAGCGTTGCCCAAACTGAAGACTGACAGCGCAAATAGAAAAGTGGAATTTCGTAAAAATGTATGCATGAGGAGAATTAAAAATAATAAATGTCAATTCGCAAATCTATGCTTTTTTGGTTTTCATTTAACTCCACGTTAATCTATTCTTAATACAATTCTTGGATAAACGGCAAAAAACAGAAAACATAAAACAATAAAACATTTTAGAAATGCCGGTATTTTTGCATCAGTTTACATGAAAAACGCTACAAACGTGTGAAAGGGGTATTGTAAATGCAACGATGGTTTTAGCGCACCACGCTAAATTTTCCATTTCTGACACCCATCTCGGTCACGATGGAATAGATGTACATTCCTGGATTCAAGGCACTTGTATTAAGAGCCAATTGATTTAATCCCGAAGGTTGATATCCGGGTTTATACGAATCAATCAGTTTACCGGAAACAGAATAAATCTGGACGGATATATCGCTCGACTTTATAAGACTGTACATCAGAATTGCCTCTGAATTGACTGGATTGGGAACCACTTTTTCACTTCCTCTCAGAATCAGGTTGGTGTTGTCGCTGCTCAAAAATATTGCACTTACTTCTGCGTAGAGATAAAGTGATATATCGATGCCCCAGCTTTCAGTGCTGTTCATCGGAAACCAACTGCCGCTATTCCACCTTTCCCAGGCCGAATTGCCTCCACAGTTGTCGTCCGTATGCGCGATTCCGATGAAAGCGCCATTGTTTTCTACTTCGAGACTCAGAAAAAATCCACCGATAAAATTTGTGGGATTGATGAAAGTGAAAGTGGTAAATAAACCCGTGGTATCGATGTTGTCGTAAGTCACAGGTCCCGAAGTATCCAGAGGGAGCCCCAAAGGCGCAGTTGTCAATGATCCACCATACATAAATGCACGGAATTCTTCATTGATTCCGCCCTGCTTTCCGGCAATGAGGGCAAGTACAGAAAAAACGGTGCCTGAGTCGGCTGTGGAAATGAA
>JBBSDD010000563.1:0-2256 GCA_038249755.1 Flavobacteriales bacterium
ACCTATGATACATGGGGTGTTTATAATATCATTCTGCAAGTGGGAAATAATCTGTGCAACGACACAGCTTTCCAACAAATCAGGATTGATCCACCGCTTCCTATTGCTGATTTCGAGGGCGGAGGGACCGGCTGTATGCCACTTCGGGTTGATTTTACCAACACGTCGACTTATGATATCACGCATCTCTGGAATTTTGGGGATGGAACCATCAGCAACGAAGAAAACCCCATGCACGTGTATTATCAACCAGGCACATATAACGTGGCACTCACGGTAACGGGTCCTGGTGGTCAGAATGATGTGGAAATCAAAACGGGAATCGTTGTGGTGCATCCCCGTGCAGATGCTTTTTTCACGGTCAATCCACCTGTTATCAGTGTACCCGACCAGGTCTTTTTTCTTAACCTTTCGGCAAATGCAACCATTTTTGAGTGGGACTTTGGTGATGGAGCAACGTCGACCGAATTTGCCCCTTACCATTTTTATGAATCCACAGGTTGGCATCCGGTTACGCTATTGGCAAACAATGAATTTAACTGTCCCGATTCATTCCGGGTAGAGCAGGCTGTATTGGGAAATGTAGAAAGTCAGATTGACTTCCCCAATGCCTTTACCCCCAATGGAAATGGACCAAGTGGAGGTTTTTGGACCATCGACGAAATGTTTAACAATGATGTTTTCTTTCCGATTTACAAAGGCGTCGATGATTTTGAAATGCAGATTTTCAACCGATGGGGTGAGTTGATTTTCGAATCGAAAGACGTTCGACAAGGTTGGGATGGTTACTACCGTGGCAAGCTCTGTCAGCAGGATGTATATGTCTGGCGGGTGCGTGTGACATTTTTGGATGGCGGTGAGCTCACCGACATGGGTGACGTGACTCTGATACGATAATATGAGAATAATTTTACCACTTTTTCTATTTCTCATTTTCACATATTGCTCCGCTGATCTGTCAGCACAGCAGAAAATGGGCCGGTACCACAAGAATCTCTTTTACGAAGCGGACTTATATTTCGCTCAGGGCGACCACTACTACGCTTCCGAATTGTACACACAGCTTTGTGCGGTGGAACCGGACAATGGTATGATACTCGGAAAACTTGGGATATGTTATTTCATGTTGCCTCCGCTAAAAAATCAAGCCCAGCGATTCCTTGAAATGGCCGTAAAACATGGAGATACTGAAGCCCATTTTTACCTCGCGAAATTAAGGGTGGAGACCTATCGGTTTTTTGACGCGGCAGCGCTTATCGCAAATTATGAACAAAAGGCCAACCGTCAGAAGTCGCTGATTGAAATCATTCATTTCAAATCCAGCATCGAATTTTCCATTCAAATGGTGCAGACACCGATGCCGGTTACCATAACCAACCTCGGCCCAGGCGTAAATACGGCGCACCACGATTACGCACCGGTTTGGGATTTTGAGGGGCAACGGTTATTTTTTACATCGCGGAGGAGATTTGATGACAAAAGTGAAAAGGATTTTTCAGAACAATACGATGAGAATATTTATGTAGTCGATCTCAAGGAGCCCGAGCTGAAAGCTATACCAGCTGTGGAACCATTGAATTCAAGAACCAACGACGCCGCTGTGGCTTGTTCGCCTGATGGCAAATATTTCATCATGTATCGCACGAGCAAGGACGGGTTTTCCGGAGACCTGTACTGGGCCGAACGCGATGGTGAATCGTGGGCTCAACTCGAAAAACTCGGAGACAGAATCAATAGCAAACACCAGGAAGCGAGTGCCTCATTTGGGAGTCAAGATGCTTCGGTAATATATTTCTCGAGTGATCGTCCGGGAGGTTTTGGTGGCAAAGACGTGTATCGGGTTCAGAAACTACCGGATGGCAGCTGGAGTCAGCCCAATAATTTGGGCCCCCAAATTAATACACCTTATGATGAGGATGCACCTTTCATTTCCGCATCTGGCGCGCTTTACTTTTCGTCAAAAGGACATCAGAATATGGGCGGTTATGATGTCTTTTGTGCTTTGCCAGAAGGCGAATCCTGGGCCATACCTGCCAATCTGGGTTTTCCGATCAATACCCCGGGTGATGATATCTTTTTTGTGATTGACCCTTCCGGGAAAAGTGCTTATTTCTCCTCGGAGCGGATGGATTCTAAAGGGCTGCAAGACTTGTATCATATCAGTTTTGATGAAGCGAACTCCATTATTATCAAAGGACAAATTTTTACCGAAAGGGAAGAAGTACCGACTGAAGCCACGGTTACGCTTTTTAACGA
>JBBSDD010000564.1:0-2255 GCA_038249755.1 Flavobacteriales bacterium
AAAACCCAGGCGAAGGATTTCACCGATTTCATGGTGGAAGTATTGCTGAAAGAAGCCGGAAACGACCCGATCAAAAAATCGGCCGCCACCAAACGTTTGGTGGAAAGTCTGGCCTTGATACCCGACCACATCACCCGCAGCATTTACGTGGCCCGCACCAGCAAACAACTCGAGGTACCAGAGCAGGCTTTGCTGAATGAGCTGAATAAAATTTTGCGGAAGCGGCAAATCAAAACCGCCCGGGACGAAGACGACTACACCCCGGAGCTCACACCGGTAAAAAAGGCAGAAGCGATAGGTGAACTGGAATCAGACCCGGTTCTTCACGAGCGCGAACTGACGCGGATTCTGCTTACGTATGGTTTGATAGAATTTGAAGTTGAAATCACCACGGAAGACGACACGCTCGAAAAAATAAGTGTTCCTGTGGCCGAATATATCCTCCACGACCTGATCAGTGATGAAATCAGCTTTCAATCAACTATTTACGCAAAAATCCTTGAACTCTTTATTTCCGAATTTGAGACCACCGGTAATTTTCCAGAAACGGAGTTTTTTATTAATAATCCGGATCCGAAATTCAGTGAAGTCTTTGCGAGTCTAATAACAAATCCATATGAACTCAGTGAGAACTGGGCAATGAAACACCAGATTTTTACCGAAACCGAAGACCACCACATGAAACGAACCGTATTCGATCCGCTGATGCGACTAAAGCTTATTCGCATTAGGATGTTGATGAAAAAACTAGACAGCTCCCTTAAAATCGCCGATACAGAAGAAGAAATCATGCTTCTGCAAAAAGAGAAAATACGGCTGGACAAGAAAAAATCTGAAGTGAGCGACTTTTTTGGGTCGACCATCATATAATATTCTGCACTTTCGCACCATGAGCGCGTTTTTCAATTATTCGTTTTACGATTCTTCGGTACTGCGCATTACTGTGGGAAACATCCTGCTGCTCGGGCTCATTATTTTGCTTACGCGAATCGTATTGCAGATTTACAAACGATTCATCCATGGACAAGTGCGGTCGATGGACGTATTTGACAAAGAAAAAGAACAAATCCTGCTCAAAGTAGGACGGAGCATCATTCTTATACTTGGCCTGCTGGCAACGGTATTTCTTCTCGGTTTAAACAGACTGCTTGAGCTCATATTTAACTATCAACTTGCGAAGTTTGAAAGTTTTGTAATCACCCCCGGAAAAATTCTGATTCTGGTGATTATCATCGTTTTTACGAGAATCGTCTCGCGGCTGCTGCGCATCATTCTCAGAAAGAATTTTTCCAAAAAAAGCTGGATTGATGAAGGCAAGGAATACACCATTTACAAGCTGACCAAGTACAGCCTATACGGGCTCGCATTTCTCATCGGACTCACAAGTATCGGTCTCGACATCAAACTCATCCTCGCCGGTGCCGGCGCACTTTTGGTCGGATTGGGATTTGGTTTGCAATACCTTTTTTACGACCTCATCTCCGGCTTGATCATCCTTTTTGAAGGCCCGGTAAAAGTGGGAGATGTGATTGAAGTGCAGGGAATCGTGGCAAAAGTGCAGCAAATCGATATCCGAACCTCCAAAGTCCTGACACGGGATGGAAAATACATCATCATTCCCAACTCAAAATTGGTGGGAGAAAACGTGACCAACTGGAGTCACAGTTCTGATCTCACCCGTTTTTCAATCAAGGTGCACGTGAAATATGGGAGCGATACCACTTTGGTAAAAGACGTATTGTACAACTGCGCGCTGCGCCACCCGGATGTGAGCAAAAACCGCGAAATCATTGTGCGGTTTGAGGAATTTGGGGAACACGCCCTCTTTTTTCACGTTTTCTTCTGGGCGCGAAAAACCTGGGTTGTGGAAACTTTGCAAAGTGAAATCCGGCTGGACATTGACAGACAATTTCGCAAAAACGGCATTCAGATTCCTTATCCGCAGAGGGATCTGCATATTGTATCGGGAGATGTGCCTGGGTCGAAAGGTAGGGAGTAGTTGGGAATTGGGAATTGGGAGTGCGGAATTGGGAGTTGGGAGTTGGGAGTTGGGAATCTGGAGAGTGTGCCCTTGCCAATTATCAATTTCTGGATTCGCTGGTGAAAAAATCCCACAGGTGCGTTCGCGCCGATGCCCCGCTCAGAGTATCCGCGCTCCAGTGCCCTGGCAGCGGTCTTTTCGACCCTGCCAGCGGCAAGTAGAAAATCTTCATTCCAATTGCTATCATCCTCCGCGCACTGCTGGCAGGGTCTAT
>JBBSDD010000565.1:0-2253 GCA_038249755.1 Flavobacteriales bacterium
CGCAGGAGCGCCCATCGAAAACGGAGCTGTAGGCGTTCGGGATGGTCTGATCAATTTTGCCGGAAAGGCCACCAATGCTTCAAGGGCAGATTACAGTGAAGTGATCGACCGCACCGGGATGCACCTCTATCCGGGCTTGATTGCGACCAATACCACCCTCGGATTGACCGAAATATTTGCCGTAAGGGCTACGGACGATTACCGTGAAGCCGGAAAAATGAATCCCAATGTGAGAGCGCTCATCGCTTACAATGCTGATAGTGATATATCGCAAACGGTACTGGCCAACGGTATTCTTTTTGCGCAAATCTGTCCGCGCGGCGGGGTTATCAGCGGTACATCATCTGTGGTAAAACTCGCGGGCTGGAATTGGGAAGATGCAGCTTATCACGTGGATGAGGGCATGCACATGAGCTGGCCGCGCATGTTCAAAAGAAAAGGAGACCGCGACGACCCACAGGGGTACGAAACGGATGATCAATACGAAGAAAATCTGCGCGAAATCCGACAGTTTTTCGAAAAGGCGAAAGCCTATTCACTCCGGGCTGAGCCGTTGGAGCGCGATCTGAAACTGGAGAGCATGCGGGGTGTTTTCAATGGTGAAAAACGCTTGTATGTCCACGCTGAATTTATCAAGGAAATACGCGAAGCAGTCGCCTTCAAAAGGGAAATGGGCATTGCGAAACTGACGATAGTGGGTGGATATGACAGTTGGATGGCAGCGGATTTGTTGCGCGAAAACGAAGTGAGTGTGATGATCCGGCGGGTGAATAGCATGCCGCGGTTTGCAGAAGATGCCATTGACGCACCTTTTTTATTGCCAGCCAGGCTCGACGCGGCAAAGGTGTTGTTTTGTTTTGAAATGGACGGTGATATGGAGACCATGCAAAACCGAAACCTGCCATTCAACATCGGTACGGCTATGGGTTATGGCCTTTCGGCGGAAGCCGCCCTCAAAGGAGCCACCATCAACGCCGCCAGGATTCTGGGCATTGATCACCTCACAGGAAGTATTGAAGTAGGCAAACAGGCGAATTTTATCATTTCCGAGGGGGACATTTTCGATATGCGCACAAGCATAATCCGCGATGCTTTCCTCCTGGGAAAGCCACAAAATCTCAAAACCCATCAGGATGAATTGTACGAAAAATATCTCGGGAAATACGGGCTGCCAGTGGAGTAGGGTTATCCCAATGTTATCCGATTATCGCATGTTGATCGCCTGATTAACAAGAATAAACACATCGCCGAAACCAGCGGCAGATGAAATTCTTTAACTTCACGTAAGTTTTAGAAAAGCTCTGCAATGGATACGGCATCTTCTACCGAAAAATGGATCTTGATGACAGAATTGAATGGAGAAGCGCTGCTTCACCATTTCAAATTGTCAAACTTCGGTAACGTGGTACGCATTAAAAAAGGCCGGGAAGAAGAAGATATTTTTCTGACCAGAGAGATCGGCGGTTATAAATACATTTCATTTACCACCCGAAAGGGAAGTCGCGAAACCATATATCTACACCGGCTTATTGCCGAATTTTTTGTAGAAGGTTTTGATCCGGATAAGCCATATGTGGTTCACAACGATTATGACCGACGCAACAACAGATCAGAGAATCTTGCATGGGTATCTCAGGATGAACTTTACAAGCATAGGTACGCCAAAACTACACACCCCGTTGACCGCCAGCGCAAAGCACAACGAACGGAAACGACTTCCAATGAGGCACGGGCTACCGAAAATATGCGGACAAGGAAGTTGGTTGCCGAATGCCTGAGCATTCTTCAATAACCGAGTTTTTCACGCACTTTTCTTATCACCTCTCGCGCTACCGTTCTGGCTTTTTCAGCACCCCGGGTTAGCTCTTTTTCCAATAATTCAGGATTGGCCATATACGCGGTATAACTTCGACGCTCTTCGGCAAAACGACTAATGAGTACTTCGAAAAGTGCTTGTTTTGCCTCACCATATCCGTAACCACCAGAAGTGTACTGCCTTCTCATTTCCAGAATTTCGACTTCTGTAGCCACGAGTCGAAAAATATTAAAAACATTGCACGTTTCAGGGTCTTTGGGCTCAGATACGTCTCTGCTGTCGGTGATTATTTTCATGACGCGCTTCCGCAAAGCTTTTTCCTCATCAAAAATATTGATGAAATTTCCATAGGATTTGCTCATTTTCTGGCCGTCGATTCCAGGCACGAGTTTCGTATTTTCCACGATGCGTGCTTCCGGTATTACGAGCGTTTCACC
>JBBSDD010000566.1:0-2251 GCA_038249755.1 Flavobacteriales bacterium
ATAACCAAACCGGAACATCCAGCAGATCATTGAATTCATCAGCTGTTATATTCTGAAAAGCTTTTTTAATTTCTATCATTCTTCATTATTGTTTTGAGGATCATTTTACCTTGCGATCACAATATTAAATAATTCCCGGGGATCAATTTAAATGACAAGCCAGGATTTGGCCAAAAAAACTTTTCTTACAATGCAGGTTAATCGGAAATATGTGAATGAGGCAGGGCCTTGGTTGTAAAAAAAGTATCAAATATTTTTGACTTGATCTCATCTAAAATGCCCGAGCCTGTATCAGAAATATAAACGTCCACGAAAGGATCACAAAAGGTTGTTCTCATATGCAGTTGTATTCCCATTCATTCCATAGTATCCCAGGCATTGTCGATTAAATTGGTCCAAACCTGGCTGAGCTCTCCCAGAAAGCCTATCACGGTGGGAATTGACTCATCGAATTTTTCGATTTGCGCGCAAGACCTGCCGACAGCTTGCCCAAAGACATCAGTTTTTCATTTTGCGCGGACATGGTGGTGAGATTGCGCATCCTGCCCGGCATGTGGTGCAGCAGTGCTTCCTTGTGCGTATGGTGATCCGTAATCATTTCACGAAAGTGATACCTGTGAAGTTGAATAAAACTACTGACTTCCAGCGCCTGACCAAATGATGTAGAGATTTTGAGACGCGAATACGGCAATACGCCAGTGATTTCTCCCGGCATGATGCGCGTCATTTCCCGCCGCCAATCCTGCTGCTCCATATAAATGCGAAACACACCGGAAAAAATAAACATGAAGTGGTCTGCGGGCTGATTGGGCCGAAAGATAAAATCGACCTTTTTTACCTGAACAATCTTACCGCTCGCCAAAAGCCAATTCAAATCTTGATCAGGAACACGCGCAAGATTTTCATTTTGTTTAAAAATTTCGCGATAATTCATGTGATTATTTTGAAAGCCCTTTCGGGTAAAAATAAAACAAAGCATTGAAAATAGGGAGCGTGATGAATCAAGGGAAATTGAAAAGCAAAATTTCTGACAAGTTTTGATAAAAATGTACAACGAGAATTTGCAAAAAAAATAAAAAAAATTTGGCTTTTCCAACAAGAATTATCCTGCTACTTTGCGCCGTTGTTACGAGATTCAGGCAGGTAGGAATTCAAGGATATGGATTCGCCCATTTTGTACTGCACGATAGACCAAATTTTCACAAACCCTCTAAACCGTTAAATACTATAATGATTAAACTCAGAATTGTACCAGTCTCATTCTCTTCAAAGTTTACTTTTAGCTTTATAATGTTGTTTCTCGCTCCAATGATTATGATGGCTCAAGGGGCCATAAAGGAACAAATAAATAAAATTAATTTAGCGAAAAAAGAGTTCACAAAATTCGAGCTTTTTACCCCTGAATCTGCCAAATCTTCAGATGAAATGGCAATTTATGGCGTTGAGCCCGGTACATTGTCCGAGGCAATTTTCTTAAATCCGAAGACTTTTCAGCAGGATTTGATCAAATCCAACAAGCCCCAATACATCTCATTGGAACTTCCGGGGAGAGATGGAAAGATGATGACGTTGCAACTGTATGCGTACAATTTTCTGACAGATGATGTGGTGATTGAAGCCAGTGGCAAGGAGGATTTACAATCCGGGGCGCGCAATCATTTGTTTTACCGTGGCATAGTGGAAGGAAGCAAAGAGTCGCTCGTCTCCCTCAGTTTTATAGATGATGAGATAACAGGGATCATTTCAAGAGACAGCGAAACCCTGGTGTTGGGCAAAGTCCAATCCGCAAAAAACAATATGCACGTTCTGTACGCGCAGGAAAACCTGAATCTGGAGCAGACCTTTGAATGCAATGCCATAGAAAGTGATGATTACGAAATACCGGATATGGTTGACGAGTCGGCTCCGAAATCTGAAAAATGTGTTCGTGTAAAAATAGAAATCGACAATGGTTTTGTAAACACCCTCGGTGGCGGCACAGCAGCGGTAAACTACAGTCTCAGCTTGTGGAATGCTGTAACAACACTTTATGCCAATGATAATATCGATGTTGTAGTTGGTCAAGTTTATGCATGGACAGCGGTGAGTCCTTATATAGGAACGCTAACCGATAAACTTTTTCAGCTGAGCAATGCCACTCCTGATATTGATTTGACTGCGTTGCTCACGAATACAAGTGCGGGTGGAATTGCATTTTTATCCGGACTTTGCTCCACGACCTTTGGCGTGAGTGTGTCTGGTATTTATGGAT
>JBBSDD010000567.1:0-2250 GCA_038249755.1 Flavobacteriales bacterium
AAAAACTGTTTGGTGAATATCCGGCCAAAGAGAGAATCATCATCCGCAATGAAGCCGATATTCAGAAAGTTCTGGAAGGCAAACCAGTCTAAAAGCCGAATCTCAATGCGTCGGAACTAAACCACCACATTCACGATGCGCTTGTGCACCACGATCACCTTTTTCGGGTGTTTGCCTTCGAGGTACTTTTCCGCATCGGGGGTTGACATCACGGCTTTTTCCACTCCGGCTGCGTCCAGATCGACTGAAAGGGAGAGTTTAAACCGCATTTTTCCGTTAAATGACACAGGATACTCAAATGAATCGTCTTCGAGATACGCTGCTTCAAACTTCGGCCACGCTTGTGTAGTGACGGAGTCTTTGTGACCCAGTTTTTCCCAGAGCTCTTCGGCAAAATGCGGTGCATAAGGCGAAATCAGGATGGCCAGATTTTCGATCACGTGTCGGTTCGATGATTGCAACGTTGTGAGTTCGTTTACTGCGATCATCAAGGTACTCACCACCGTATTCCATGAAAACCTTTCGAGATCGTCGGTGATTTTTTTGATGGTGCGGTGCAAAATTTGAAGTTCGGCTTTGGTTGGTTCTAAATCGCTCAGCGTCATTTCTTCATCGCGGGTATGCATGAGCCGCCAGAACTTGCGCAGGAAGTTGTGCACCCCGCTGATTCCTTTGGTATCCCAGGGCTTCGACTGCTCCACCGGACCGAGAAACATCTCGTACATGCGCAAGGTATCGGCGCCGTATTGGTCGCAGAGATATTCGGGGTCTACCACATTGTGCCAGCGTTTCGACATTTTTTCGACTTCATGGCCGCAGCGGAAAGTCCCCGTTTCCGGGAAAAATTTTGCTTCAGTAAACTCCGGCTGCCATTGGCGCAAAGCATCCCGGTCGAGCTCGTCGCCATCGGCCAGGTTCACATCCACGCGCAGATGCTGAAAGCGGTCTTCTTTCGTTTTTCCTTTCCCGGAAGGATGGGCAGACAGGTATTTATCCTGTTGATCAAAAGACACGTAAGTATGGGGATTTTCGCTGTCGCGCAAAAGGATGCACGACTTGCCGAGGATCATCCCCTGATTGATCATTTTTTTGAAAGGTTCATCGAAATGGATATAACCCCGGTCGTATAAAAACTTGGTCCAGAATCGGGAATAGAGCAAATGGCCGGTGGCATGTTCGGCTCCGCCCATATAAAGATCCACGGCGCCCCAGTACTTCGCTTTTTCTTCAGAAACGGGTCGTTCATTATTTTTCGGATCCATGTACCGCAGGAAGTACCAGGACGAACCGGCCCAACCCGGCATGGTGTTGTGTTCCATGCGGTCGCCTTTGAAAATTGGCCAGTCTTCGCGGTTGGCGCGAGCGAGGGGCGGCTCTCCGGTTTCGGTCGGCAGGTATTTGTCGACTTTAGGGAGGGTCAGTGGCAATTGGCTGTCGTCGAGCAGGTGCGGGGTATTCCCTTCATAATACACGGGAAAAGGCTCGCCCCAGTAACGCTGCCGCGAAAAAATGGCATCGCGGAGCCTGTAATTGACTTTCCCATAACCCAAACGTTTTTTCTCCAATTCGAGAATCACTTCTTCGGTCGCTTTGGGCACATCGAGTCCTGTGAGGAAACCAGAATTTCTCAGCTTTCCGTATTTTTCGGCGTAAGCCTCACTGGCTATCTCATGGCCTTCGAAAATTTGTGGAACCGGCAAATCAAAATGTCTTGCAAAGCTTAGGTCACGCTGATCGCCAGCAGGCACGGCCATCACGGCACCCGTGCCGTATCCGGCCAAGACGTAATCGCCAATCCAGATGGGCACTTGATCTCCGGAAAAAGGGTGAATGGCATAGGCTCCTGTGAATGCGCCGGTCACGTGTTTTACATCGCTCTGGCGGTCGCGCTCCGTGCGCAGAGAAGCCTTTTTTACGTAGCTATCAACGGCTGCGGTTTGTTCCGGAGTTTTGATCAGGTCCACCAGGTGGTGTTCCGGAGCGAGTACCATATAACTGACACCAAAAATGGTGTCGGCGCGGGTGGTGAATACATCAATGTGACTGTCGGAATTTGCAATTTGGAAGCGCACCATGGCGCCCTGTGACTTTCCGATCCAATTGCGCTGCATTTCCTTGATGCTGTCGGCCCAGTCGAGATTTTCCAATCCTTTGATCAGTCGGTCGGCGTATGCAGTGATGCGCAGGCTCCACTGTTTCATCAGACGCTGCTCCACAGGATGTCCTCCGCGTTCGCTCAGGCCATCTTTC
>JBBSDD010000568.1:0-2245 GCA_038249755.1 Flavobacteriales bacterium
ATGGCGTTGAGCGGGATGTTCATTTGCGCTATTTTTTCCAGGTGCAGGTCAATTCGCGCTATTTCATCCGGCAAACCAAAAATCTCCACGAGCTTCAATTCTTTTACCCGTTCGAGCTCTTCCTGAAGCCGCTCACCATACTTTTTTAATTCTGCTCGTGAAGCATTTTCACTCACGAGACCTATTTGTAAAATATTGACTCCGGATGGCGTGAATTTTTTCACTTCCATGCTCAGCAGATCTTCGGGAAGCTCCGGCCTCAGGCCATTTACTTCCCGCACGAGCTCCTGATACTTTTCGGTCACGTCGCTTTCGTAGAGATAATCCACCATCATGACCACCACACCGTCTTTGATTTCGGTGCGGAGTTTTTTGATGTCCTGGAGGGCGTATATTCTTTTTTCCAAAGGATCGGCCACCAATTCTTCCATATCAGCTGGGCTGGTGCCGGGATATACCACGACGACAGAAAATTGCGGAGCTTCCATCATCGGGTCTTCGCTGCGCGGCATGTTGAGCAGGGTCGTAATACCCACTGCGATAGCCATGAGGAAAATCACAAGGGTAAACTGGTAATTCTTAACTGCGTAATCGCTGATTTTCATGGCTCGATTTATTTGATGATGGTGATGGCCGATCCATCGGTGAGATAAGGACTGCCAGAGACGATGAGTCGGGAATGGGTTTCAAGCCCGCGAAGAATTTGGACATGATCATTGGATATCTCGCCAATTTCTACTTCAGTTTTTTCGGCGGCGGTATCGTTGGAGGTCACGAAAACATAACCTTTCCCCGCATTTGCGTCAAGCAAGGCGCTGTAAGGAATGGACCAGGACTGCACATTGGAGGTGGGGTAGATGGTGGCCTTGCCAAACATGCCCGAAGCAATGTTTTGACCGGGGTCAGACACTGCCAGTTCGACAATAAATGATCCACTCATCGTTTGAGCAGATTTCGATTTTCGCACCACGCGTGATTTGAGAGGGCCGGAAGCAATTCCTGCCGAGGTGATTTCAGCGCTGTCGCCCACCTGAATCTGCGCCCAGGCTTTGTCGCTCAAACCCGTTTTCAAAACCCAACCCGTATTTGCGCCGCCCGAAGTGAGCAATACGGGCATACCCCCGGCGACCACCTGCCCGGAGCTGGCCATTTTTTGAAGCACAAAACCGTCAGCCGTTGCGCGAATTTCCGAATGGCTTTTGTTGAAATTCGCCTGTTGCAATAGCTGTCGGGCGATGTCGAGCGCGGTAAGGCTGTTTTGCAGTTGTTCGAGCGTAACCACGCTGTCCGCAAATAGTTTTTCAGCCCGTTCGTGGTCGCGTTTGGCCTTTTCAAAACCGAATTCCGCCTGGGCAGTGAGGGCCGATATTTCGGTCAGATTTAAAGTCGCGAGCACTTGTCCGCGTTTGATCGCTTCGCCTTCCCGGACAAAAATCTGATCGATGATCCCGCCCGTTTTAAAGGCCAGCAGATTTTCGTCTTCTGAGGCAAACCGGCCAGAAGTGTGGATGGGTGGGTTCCAGATTTCTGTTTTTATGTCTATTACGCGCACAGGAATTCCAGCTTCTTTGCTGGTCACCTGAGCAGATTCGGCCGGGGTGCATGCCTGATTCAGAAGTCCCACGATGACGATTCCGAGGCTGAGAAAAATTGATTTGCGCTGCATGATTTATTGGTTTTTGGGTTGGGTTGTGGCAAATTCCCTTTCGAGATTGGCCTGCGAGGTAAGCAAGTGATAATTGGCAAGAGCGAGTTGGAGTTCGGAGCCGGTGAGTTGATTTCGCGCATCGAGAAATTCGATCAGAGAATTGGATCCTTGCAAGAATCCCTTGTCGATCAGGTTGAAATACATCCGTGCTGCTTCGCGTTTTTTCTGAGCGGAAGCGCGCTGCGCGAGCGCCGTGCTGACGTTTGTCTGCGCCATGGCTGCGCTCATCTGAAGCTGTTGTTCGAGCAACTCCATTTGATTGGTCACGGAGGTCAGGTTCAACCTG
Source organism: Flavobacteriales bacterium (assembly GCA_038249755.1). Lineage (GTDB taxonomy): Bacteria > Bacteroidota > Bacteroidia > Flavobacteriales_D > Cryomorphaceae > JBBQZU01. The sequence continues at coordinate 1,995 of JBBSDD010000568.1, forward strand.
GCACTGTGGAGTGCGATTCGGTTCCTATTTCCATTAAAGATGGGCATGCTCATCTGCACACCGAGCATATAATAGCGGCTATTCGAATCAAATGCAAAATCGAAATCCTGGGCGCCCAAGTCCAGAAACGTATTGAACTTCGGAATTACATAGGCCTTTTGAGATTGTAACTGGATGTTGGAGAGATCAACGGCGGTATTTATTTTCATCATTTCAGGCCTGTTTGAGACTGAAATTGATTGATTGACTTC
>JBBSDD010000569.1:0-2242 GCA_038249755.1 Flavobacteriales bacterium
GCCCTGTCACCGTGACCGATCCGGAAGTCACCCGGTTTTTCATGACCATCCCCGAAGCTTGCCAACTGGTGCTCGAAGCGGGGGCCATGGGCGGTGGCGGCGAAATTTTCATCTTCGACATGGGCGATTCGGTGAAAATAATCGACCTCGCCCGTCAAATGATTACCCTGAGTGGATTCGAGCCCGACAGGGATATTCAAATAGAGATCACCGGACTGCGCCCCGGAGAAAAACTCTATGAAGAATTGCTGAATGATTTGGAGAACACCCTCCCAACCCATCATCCACAAATCAAACGGGCCCAGGTGCGATCAAATGACTTTGGCCTGGTTTCTGAACAAATCACTGCCCTGGTGGCTTTATTTAACCAGCAGGACAATGATGCCCTTGTGCAAAAAATAAAAAGCATCGTCCCGGAATTTAAGAGCAACAACAGCGAATTCAGTAAATTTGACGCGTAATATGTGGGTAATGACAGATAAAAACATTGAGATAACCAAGATCCAAAGGGAAATTGAAAAGTATATCGGATTGGGCCCCAACAGCCTGATTTATGATTTTGGGGAGAAAGACAACATGGTTACTTTGCATTTGGTGACGGTGAATCCGAGGCACAATCAGTCATTTTTATTTCACACCGATTCGGGATACGATAAGGTGGACGTGCTCAAGCGCATGCTCACTTACGTAAAAAGCTACAAAAACAAAGAGAGTTCTTACACCATTCAATGGCGCCGGCAGGGAGAAGACGTATTGCAAACTTCTTACTTCAGTGCGAAGAATGTACAATCGGCGCTGGACAAACTCTTTTACGACAAAGATCCCAACAGCATCACCATTTTCAGTGTCATCATGAATCCGATGACATAACGTGTATGAGACACAACCGATACCCGATTCACATCCGTTTCAACGACCTCGATTCTTACGGCCACGTCAACAATGCCGTATATCTGACTTATTTTGAAGAAGGTCGGAAATTTTATTTCAACGACCGCGTAAGGGCTGACTGGGAATGGCAGTCGCAAGGACTGCTCATCGCCCGCCACGAAATAGACTACAAAGTTCCCCTGCATCTGAATGATGATGCGTTTATCGAAATCTGGGTATCGAAGTTTGGCACCAAAAGTTTTGAAGTCACTTACGTAATTTTCAAACTGGAAAATGGAGCCGAAGTGATCTGCACCACCGGGAAATCCGTTGGCGTGTCATTTGATTACAATGCCCGAAAGACCATCCCTGTTCCGGAAGCGTGGAGAATGATATTCGCCGATGATATAGGATCGGATGAATAAGATTTTTTTCTGAAAAGGAAAAAATACAATTTTCCACTTGGGTAGGGATTCGCGTTGACAATCTGTATGTGATGTGCAGCATGCCCAATAACAAATATTTAACTCAGGAAATTCATGGTAACGGCAATCGGTGGTATTTTTCTCTATTCAGAAAATCCAAAAGTACTGGCAGACTGGTATCACAAAAACCTGGGACTCGATTACGAGTACACCGAGCAACATGAGGCTTATTATATCACTTTCCCTTACCGGGAAATGAATTCCGAAAAAAAGCGCTACACCCTGTTTTCCATCCTTCACAATACCAACCGGCCCTTCGTGGATGGGAAGTTTTTCACCGTCAATCTGCGCGTTACAAACATGGTGGCCATCCTCGATAAAATCAGACAGGAAAAAGGCGAAGTGCGTGGCCCTGAAATGCACGACGAAGGTCAATTTGCATGGATCAACGATCCGGAAGGCAATTATATCGAACTGTGGGAAGAGAAGGATTGATTCTTAGTTCATTGTGGAGTTGGGAATTGGGAGTTGGGAGTTGGGAGTTGGTGGTGCGCGGATACTCTGGCAGCGGTCGAAGACCCTGCAAGCAGTGAGCGTGGGTTGGTAGACTATGGGAAAGAGTTATATTTGGAAGGAGAAGTGAATTTCGAAGAAATTCAAGAAAATTTACAAGTTGGAAATACCGAATTTGATAAAAACTTACGTTTAGCGGTGCGTTGAGCGCCACTGAAGGAAACCAAAAATGTAAGCTGATCACCTTGATCTGAAGGTTGGAAGTCGCCTGGCTGTGTGCTCTTGGAACTGTCACTGCAGAAATCGGTTTGATCGGACATCCGATACCAACACACAATAGCCCGACGATGACAACGTGCAATAAGATCAGCGGCGCTCAACAACCGCTATCTCCCAGCAGGGTATCACACTTCGGAATGAAGATTTTTGCTAGA
>JBBSDD010000570.1:0-2237 GCA_038249755.1 Flavobacteriales bacterium
CCCGATCTGGACAGATCGGGCAGAAGATATCAATGTCTGGTTGAGATTACCTGACTCCGGTCTGTGAATTGATATTTATGTTCTGCACCAAAATGATTTCTGGGGTATTAACTTTTGCCGATCAAATTTAATTGAAAATAACTGAGATATGCAAGGGGTATTTTTGGAGAACGACAAACTTACACGAGCCGTCCACCCCTGCGGCGCGTGTAACGCCTGTGTACCCATGCAACCCCTGCTAAAACCAGGGCTTACTACTCCTGGCTGTCCTATCATAAACGCATTGTCGGGATTGCGACATCGGCGATGACCGCTAAATTGATCTATCTCGTTTATTTACAAAATATTCCGCTTCTGAACAGAATCTAAGTTGGTTTCACAAAAGCAAAATCCACCTGCCCAAAAGAAATCCTTTTTCGCCTGGCCGGGATGCCCCGATAGCAGAAGTTATTACACCAGGATTTCCAAACACTCCACAACTTAACCTTTGAAAAACTTGCCGCAGTATGCCGGGAGATCGGAAATTCGTCTGGAATGCGCACCGGACGAGTTAAATGCATAAGCAACGGAATTGATTTATATCCAACTATAAAAAGACATTTAAAGTCTTTTTACCACCAAGGTAAGCTCAACACCGCCCCGGTAATTCGAGACAGTTCGGAGTGGGGAAACATTGAAATCATAACTCAGACCGATGGCGTAGTTTCCTTGATCGTACAGTACGTTTACGATGATGGCGTCGCGCCACCGATGATGAATCCCGAAGCCTATTGTAGATCGTTGAACGAGGTCCGTATATATGGCGCCTTCCTTATATGCATGCCTTATCATAGCGCCAAAATTAATTTCTGAAGCTGGCCCGGCCCATTGAACAAACCACATGGGAGAAATGGTGTACGTGGTCCTTCGCAAGCCAAAAGAAACTTCCCCGTGGAAAGTACCTTGAATAAAGCTTCTTTCCGACAGCGATCTATCCGCCTGGTATGCCCTGTTCATATTGAAAAGGGATAGGCCAACAAGCGCTTCAAAATGATCATTGGCAGCCACTGAAGTAGCTTTTGAACTTGTGTGCCACACCACGCCTCCAGAAAACTCACCATAAATCGAATTGATTGGTGCTGTGGTCTCATTATTCGACAGACTGGGATCGTAGTTGATACCATTGAACTGGGAAGGAAAAAGAAGATCATCAAGGTCCACACTTCGCTGGTTGAAAGCGCCTTGAATTCCGAAAGACAGGAAACTCTTCGGTGTGAGGTAATACCTGGACGCAAAACTGAGGTTTGCTTGAAAGGTTTTGTATCCGCTTACGCCTCCCGCGAAACTATAAACCCCCAAGCCGAGTGAACTATTCTTCACGGGCTCAAAGCGATTGCTGACTACCTTCTCAGTTTCCGGCTCTGACTTTGGCTCCACCGATGACCTTGATAACCGAGACTCTGCCGACCCTCCATATGTGGTGAATGGATTACTTATACTTCTCCATTGATTGCGATACACGAGGTTGGCGCGTGCATTTCCCAAGGCGCCTATCAAACCGGGATTGATCAAAGAATGATTCTGATTGTACTGCGAAAAATGATAATCCTGGGCAACAGACAAATTTGAAAGCAGAACCAAGACCCCCAGCGAAAATAAATAATGAAAGTTGGAGAAGCGTGATTTCATTTCATCAAGGCAATTTTACCCGTCCTGGAAATATCCCCCACATCCGTAATGATGGCTTCAATAAAGAAAACAAAAACACCGGGATTGAGCGGGCGTCCACCTTGCGTACCATCCCAACATTGGGCTACATCGCCGGTTTGAAATACGATTTGACCCCACTCATTAAAAATGGATATGTTGAATCTTTCCAAACAATTCTCCCAACCTTCGATACAGAATAAATCATTTATCCCATCGCCGTTGGGCGTAAATGCTGTAGGCGTGTCATAGGTAAACACGCTTTCGCAAAAAGAGCCGACATTGACCACGACACACTGCGTAGCACTGCAGCCATCCAGTTGCGAAGTGACGCAATACTCGGTGGTAATAGCCGGACTGGCTATTGGATCGGTGCAATCATTGCAATCCAAACCCTGGGATGGTGACCATAAGTAATCAGTTCCAGTGCCTGAGGCCAGTAGTGAAGCCTGGCTCCCGGGAGGGATAAAACTGGCCCCACTCACATTCAAAACCGGGATTGGCAATACTTGCACCACGGCCATGGCTGTATCTGAACATCCAGCTATAAA
>JBBSDD010000571.1:0-2230 GCA_038249755.1 Flavobacteriales bacterium
CAAAGAATTTGTTGTGCAGCTTCCGAAAGGCGAACACCTCGAGTTTGAAGCCGGCGGGTATATCCAGATTGATGTGCCGGTATGTGAAGTAGAGTTCAAAAACATCGACATCACTTCCCATCCTGATCTCGAACGCGATCCGATGGATTTCAAAGGTGAGTGGGACAAATTTGGCCTGTGGGATCTGAAAATGAAAAATACGGAGCCGATCTTTCGTGCTTATTCCATGGCCAATCACCCGGCTGAAGGAAATATCATCATTCTTAACATCCGTATCGCTACTCCACCTTGGGACCGTGCCAAGAACCAATGGATGGATGTGAATCCAGGGATTTGCTCTTCATTCGTATTCGGTTGTAAAAAGGGCGACAAGGTCACGATATCAGGACCTTATGGTGAATTTTTTATCAAGGAAAACGAGACCGAAATGTTGTACATCGGGGGTGGAGCCGGAATGGCGCCTATGCGCTCACACCTTTTTCACCTCTTCCATACGTTGAAAACCAACCGCAAGGTGAGTTTCTGGTATGGTGGCCGATCCAAGCGCGAACTTTTCTATCTGAAAGAATTCAGGGCCATCGAAAAAGAATTTCCAAACTTTACTTTTAACATCGTGCTCTCTGAGCCTGCACCCGATGATAACTGGAAGGTGAGAAAGGATTTGGATGATCCCGACGGCGATGGCTTTAAAGGATTTGTTCACCAGGCTGTGATAGATCAGTACCTTAAAAAACATGAAGCTCCGGAGGACATTGAATTTTATTTCTGCGGACCGCCGCTCATGAATGCTGCCGTTCTGAAGATGGTAGATGATTGGGGCGTGCCACCTGAGAATGTTTCTTTTGATGATTTTGGTGGATAACTTCAAAAGCTGAAAATATAGAAGAAGCCCGCAGATTTTTCTGCGGGCTATTTTTTTGGCGTAAATCTCATCTGGTGCAGCGCACTTGGATTTCATTTTCGGATTGAACATATTTATAACCATTTGAGAATTTCACACCTTCACCAGTTTCCATTTGCCCTTCCGGAAAAGATAAATGGCAATGACTGCGTAAAGCGAGTGACAGAAAGCAATACTGAAGAATACGCCGTCGACACCCCAGTCCATGTTGATGGACAACCAATAGGACAGCGGAATTTGTACGAGCCAAAACACGAAAAGGCTGATGAAAAGTGGCGTTTTTGTATCTCCTGCACCATTGAAAGCCTGCCCCACCACCATACCGTAAGCAAAGAATATGTAGCCGATGCAGATGATTTGCAGCCCTGACTTTCCTATATGCATCACGGTTTCCTCTTGTGTGAAAAGGCTTAGAATGGGATTTGCCGAAAGGCCAAACAAAATGGAAACAATGACTAAAAATATCGCATTGTATTTGGCGGCTGCCCACACTGATTTTTCTGCCCTTTCGGGAAATAAGGCCCCGAGATTTTGCCCCACGAGCGTAGCTGCCGCATTGGCAATGCCAAAAGAGGGGAGAAGGGTAAACACGATAATGCGAAAGGCGATCGTATATCCGGCGAGGGCTTCTGCTCCAAAATTTGATATGATACGCACCAGAAATATCCAACTGGCACTTTCTACCAAAAACTGACCTATACCTCCGGCTGAAACTTTGATGAAATTGAGAATGGTTTTGGTCCGCCACACCACATTCGCATGCACCAGTTTCACCACGCCTGTGCCTTTCAGTAAATGATAAAACTGATAACCCACCCCGATAGAACGTCCGATGGTGGTGGCGATGGCAGCTCCTGCCACACCAAATGCAGGAATGGGACCAAGGCCAAAAATGAAAATGGGATCGAGTACGATATTGAGACCGTTGGCGAGCCAAAGTGTGCGCATGGCAATGGCGGGATTGCCCGCGCCGCGAAAAATCGCATTATTAACAAAAAGCAGAACAATGCTGAGATTTCCGGCGTACATGATTTTTGCGTAATCGCCGCCTTCTGCAATCAGCACGGCATCACCACCCATCAACAGCAAAACATCCTCTGCATAAATGAATCCGCAAATACCCAAAACGGCGCCTATGAACAAGCTCAGCACGATGGTTTGAAAAGCGGCATCACCTGCTTTTTTGAATTTCTTTTCGCCCACCCTTCTGGATATGATGGCCGTGACCGCCATGCTGAATCCAACTGCCAGAGAATAAATGATCATCAGTACCGACTCGGTGAGGCCAACGGTGGCAATTGCGTTGGTGCTGATTTGAGCCACAAAAAA